>CACVAV010000107.1 GCA_902727945.1 uncultured Thiotrichaceae bacterium
CTGTTCATCAGCCTGTTACAAGCGCGGGGCCTGGATCATGCCAGCAGCCCGGTGATGCAGCGTTTGCGCATGATTGGTGCAGCCAGCGTGATGAATCGTAGTTTTGTATTATGCAAAAATGAATTGCCTATAGACTTAGCAAAAAACCTGCTAAACAAAGAGGTACAATGGCTGGTCATTACTGATACTGAGAATAAACCTCAGGAGATGGTGAGGACGCTGGATTTACAGGGTTTCATTGAGACACACCCGGATGTTGAAACCATTATTCTCAGCGAAATACCCGGGCACCGTCTGCAACTGACAGCACTATCGGTACGCGCCAGCCTGCAGGAAGGCTTGGATCAACTCAATAGCCAGGGTGCTGAGGCGCTCTATCTTCATCGCGAAGGCAGGATCAATATTTACGGCGTTATCACCCGGGCGCAGGTGGAAAAGAATTATCTTTGACTATCCGGCGACATAATTCACCTATAGTCAGCCAGGATTCAGTGCTTATTTTGCAATCTATGAGCAAGGGAGTAGTTTTTATGCGTCAATACAACAATCCATGAAAGGAGTCTCAGGCATTGTCTATCCATCACAGTTCGTCGGTAAAAATGGTCGATAACCTATGAAATGCATATATTCACAGGTTGCTGCAACCATACTCCAAAAAATAAAAACAATGATGGTAGTAAAATGAAAACAAAGAATCTAATTGGCCTGGCTGCACTGGCAACCTGGGGGCTTTCCGCCTGTAGCCATAACCCGCAAGCAGTCAACACCACATCCGCTATCCCTGAAGCGGATGCATTATCAACAGCACCTCACTCACAACAAGTCCGCTCAGCCGCTCAGCAACCCCGGCAACAGGTTGCCAAAGCACTGGATCTGAATTACAACCGTATGCAGCCACAGCGCCCGCAGAGGGCACAAATACCCGTTCAGAGACACAACCCGGCACAAGCGCAACACGTCGGTTATGCACCCGCAGCCCGATTCATTCCGCAAGCGACCAGTCGCCCGCATATTCCGTCTTATACACCGCGCCGTGCGACTGCTCCGAAGGGTAATGGCGGTATGCCAACGCTGTCGCAAGCTGAATTACGCGCCATCGGTCAGCAAATTTTTGTCAATGAAGGCGGTGGCAATATGAACCGCCTGGTGCACTGGAATGTCGGCGAAGATTTTGCGGCGATGGGCATCGGACATTTCACCTGGTACCCCAGCAATCGCAGACAACGTTTTGGTAATACCTTCCCCGGATTACTGGATCACATGGCCAGTAAGGGCGTGCAATTACCAACGTGGCTACAACAGGCTCGCCGTACCGGTGCGCCGTGGAGAAGCCGCAGTGAATTTTTGCGTGACCAGCACTCGCCACGGGTGAAACAGTTACAACAAATCCTCTATAACACCCGTGAAATTCAGGCGGAATACATTGTTAACCGCACCCGCAGAGCGATGCCAAAACTGGTAAAAGCCTCAGCTTCACACTCCCGGCAGAATGTGGCACGTAACCTGAACGCCGTCGCCAATACACCCGGTGGCTGGTATGCACTGATTGATTATGTCAATTTCAAAGGCGAAGGTTTAGGTAGTGGTGGTTATAAAGGCAAAAGCTGGGGGTTGCGTCAGGTACTGGAAGAAATGCGCCCGAGCCAACCGGGGCGGCAATCTTTACATGAATTTGCGGATGCTGCGATGCGGGTATTAAACCGCCGGGTACGTAATTCTGATCCGAAACGCAATGAAGCACGCTGGCTGCGAGGCTGGCAGAATCGGGTAAATACTTACCGTAATCCTGTGGTTTGATATTTATTCATGCCAAATAAAAGGCACACACTGTTATCGCGCAGCATGTGCCTTTTTAGACGAAGCTATCTAAATCGCTTAGAACCGATAGTTCAGGGAGACTGAAGCCCCGATAACATCGGCTTCAGCGGTTGCACGGGTTGTATAATCCGAAGTCCCCGGTGCCGTATAGTTAATTATTGTATCCTGAGGATGGATAATCGACAGACCCGCATCAAAATCCATCTGTTTATTCAACTTATACGACATACCGGCTGAAAACCACAAATTATCAGAACTCGGTGCTGCACGGGGTGTACGATTCTGAGGGCTGGGTGTTGGTGTCGGATCATGTGCAATACCCGCACGAAATTTCATCCTGTCATTAAACTGATACGTTGCTCCAACACCGACGCGTACGGTATCCTCCCATTGCAAATCAGTGACCGAATCTGCTGCCGTTGAATCCGGGAATGTAATTCTGATTTCAGGAACCGATGACCATTGGGTCCAGGTCACATCACCGTGTACAGTTAGTTTATCACTCACCTGATGCGCGGCGGCGAACGAAGCCGACGCTGGCATTTTTAACTTGGTCTCAGCATCCTGATCAGCCAGGCCACCAGCAGTCAGAGCAGCATCACCCAAGGCCGACAAGCCGGCACCGTGAGTAAAATCAGCGTCGCCTTCAAAGTCAAACTCAACCGATGAGCGTAAACCCAGAGACAAGGTCGTTTTATCACTTGGATGATAGGCTGCACCGATATTAGCGCCATAACCAATAGCCGTGGCCTCAATGGACACAGAACTATCAGTCGCCGCATTAGACGGGGATGTTAAGCCCAAAGCACCACAAGTGGCGGGAGTAATTGCACCTAATGAGGCGAAACGCTGACACACGAGAAAAGCATCCACTGATCTGGCCAGAACTGCTTGTCCCACCTGAAGGTTAAGGCCCGCACCAATATCAAACTGCTCATTCACCTTCCAGGCGATAGCCGGATTAATATTAAGCGTTTTAAGTGATGACTCAGTGGCTTCATACCGCGCAAAGCTATCATCTTCGTACTCAGTACTGAATCCGTACGGGACACTGACACCGATACCATAAGCCAGCTTATCAGAGAAATTCTCGCCACGGTAAAAGAAACTCGGCGTAACTGAAACTCCACCCGGCTCAGCCGTATTTTCACCTATCACCGGGAAACCTGCTGCCGCAGTCGGTATAGTACTGCCCGCATTCTCCAGCGTTATATCTGTGTTGAGTAATGACGCACCGACATTAACCTGCCGACCTTGCATTGAATGTAATAATGCCGGGTTGTACCACATGGCCGATGCATCTTCAGCCATCGCATGACCGGTCGAAGCATTACCACCACCGGTAGCGCTTTGTGTCGTTACACCAAAACCACCCGCTTGTACGGAACCGGTTGCCAACAAAATTGCTGCACATAACGGCTTGATAAATCGTCGATTGTCGCCCATTCTATAAATCCTCCTGTCCAATTAACCAGCTAAATTAACTACATTAATCACCATTAGCAATGAATTTTTTTTTGTGTAATGATGATCTTATAACCAAGGAGGAGCAATTAATGCTACAACAAATCAAAATGCTGTCGCTACTGTCGTGCGTGGCTTTTACACTACAGGCTTGTCATGAAGATGATGGAATGAGTGACATTGCATCTGCACCTAAGCAATTAGCTAATGTCAACGCCACTGTTTACGGCATTATTCGCCAAAATCCTGATGCAAATACACTGTTTGCCAATACCGGCGCGACTAATATCGGTGATGAACCTTGCGACGTAAAAATACATCGTATGGCTTACGATACTGTCGGCAGCGCAGGGGAAGCAGCCACCTCCAGTGGTGTATTCATGTTACCGCATGGCGATGACCCGAGGTGTTCCGGAGCACTGCCTGTCGTATTGCATGCGCATGGTACTGCGGATGAAAAGAACTATGATTTATCACAGTTTATTGGCGACCCGACTAATGCGGCGGCCAATGAAGCCGGACTGTTGCTGGCCACCTATGCCGCTCAGGGTTATGCGGTCATCGCGCCGAATTTTGCCGGATATGCAGACTCCTCCTTGTCTTATCATCCCTACATTGACCGAAAACAGCAGTCTGCTGAAATGATGCATGCACTGGATCATGTCCGTGAGTATGCCGATATACTGGGTGCTAATTTATCGTCTGAACTGATTATTTCCGGCGTATCCGGAGGCGCTTATGCCTCAATGGCAACGCATCAGGCACTGGAGGCCAGCGGCGAAAAAGTCACTGCTTCAGTGAATATTTCCGGCCCTTACGCTATGTTGGACTACCTTGATACGATAGCCGCAGGGTATGTGAATCTTTTTGCACCGGCTTTAATCCCGCTCTATTGGACGGCATTGGATAAAGGCGCTGATATTTATGACGACCCCGGTGAACTGTATGCTGAAGCTTACGCTGGCATAGCAGAAACTGCTTTACCGGCTATCGGTGGTTTCGCCAGTACAGCATTGCCTCAAAGTGCAATCTGGAGTGGAGCACCACCGGCGGATGCAAACCCTGTCAATGCGCTGGGTTTTGGCGATGACCACTTACTTTCTGACGCACTTCGCGCCAACTATCTGGCAGATATGCAAGCAAACCCTACTGACCCTGTTTATAAAGTGCGCGCTGAAATCAAAAAAGCAGATTTACGTGACTGGCAACCACAAGCGCCGGTATTGATGTGTGGTGCCGGGACAGACCCGGTAGTCTTCCATCGTAATTCGGATCTGATGGCAGAGTATTGGGGCGACTTAGTGACGGCCGGATTAGTAACTAACCTTGATCTGACCGATACACCTGTCGGCCCTTTTGCAGGTGCAATGCAGGCTTTCCAGAGTGCAAATCCGGCTATTCCGGCACTTCATGGCGCAGTCAGCCCTTTTTGTGCTTTAGCAGGTTTAGGTTATATCAGCCTCATCCGCTCCCAACAGGATTCGGAGCAGCTTGAGCTTAAGGTTTCGGCGAACTAACAACCATACTAAGACCTGTTGCCATTCTGGTGACAGGTCTTGTCTAACGTCCGGCACACACCCGCCACAATCATTGCTGAATTCCGTAAACGCCAACGATCCACCAGTGGTGTCCGCCGCTCTTTGTTTCTGGATTCAATCACCGCCCACCGCCGCAGCAATTGATAGAGAAAGACATACAATAAAAAGCAACGCTGCTGCTCATCTTGCGGATAACCGTAAGCCTCCAGAATCACTGCCAGCAATGGCCACTGTGATGGCGGTTTTTTCATGTCACCACGGGTCAGCATATTCGGATAACCAATGGCGATATAACTCAGTTGCAGACAAATATCTTCAGCCACCGGCAATAACTGGGCACCCGCAATATCAATCGCAGTCACCGCATCATTACCTATCAGCATATTTGAGGGTGTAAAATCACCGTGTAACCTGGCATGAGCAACGTTCAGCGCCTCAAATTGCCCCGCCAGATTGGTAATGCATGCTAAGCCCGTATGAAACACAGCATTTTTTACTAATAAAAACTCCCCTTCGTGCCGTTCGATACACTGCTGTAAACGGTTTTTATAGCGGTTTATATTCGCAGGCTTAACTTCGTGGTCAGCCTGTTCATGGAAAGCCCTGAGCCAGCCGAATGTCCGGCGCATACCGTGCTGCTGACGTCCCTGGTGATAACAGTACCGCCACAAACGATGCTCCAAAGAAGGTGCATCCACCCATTCCATAAGGAATGTCCGCTGTTCCGGAAAGCTGCCATAGGCCACCGGGACACGATACTCACTATCATCCCCGTTTAATAAAGGCGCAAAACGTTCCAATGCGGCATATTGCGGCATGGTATTGTTTTTGCGTTTTTTCCGGTCACGGTAAACTTTTATAGCAATCGCAGGCGGATAAGTCGCACTGGACGCCTTGTACAAAATACATTCCCGCGCTTCAATCACCGGGCCGTTAATCACCCAGTCTTTAGCATCGGTTTGTTCACCTAATTGTTGAATAATCTGCTGCTGCAGATCAGCGGAGAGCATTATTTATGTTACCTGATAAAGCTTGGACGGAGCCGGAAGCATATAGGATTCCGGAATGTTAATATAGACTATAAGGAAGCGCTTAGCGTGACTCCATACTATCCGGCATATCCATAGAGTAGACAAACATGTCCGACCAAGAACGCATGATTTCATCACAAACCAGTACCGAAGAAGAACGGGTTGATGAACAAATCCGCCCCCGCCGCCTGAAAGACTACCGGGGCCAGCCGGTGGTGCGCGAACAGATGGAAATTTTCATTGGCGCTGCACTAGGGCGCGGTGAGTCACTGGATCACACCTTAATATTCGGCCCGCCGGGATTGGGGAAAACCACGCTATCCAATATTATTGCGCATGAGATGAACGCCAGCCTGCGCCAGACTTCCGGGCCGGTGTTGGAAAAAGCAGGCGATCTGGCGGCGCTGCTGACTAACCTTGAACCACATGATGTATTGTTCATTGATGAGATTCACCGCCTGAGTCCGGTGATTGAAGAAATACTGTATCCGGCGATGGAAGATTTCCAGCTGGATATTATGATTGGCGAAGGCCCGGCAGCACGTTCTATCAAGCTGGATTTACCGCCCTTTACTTTAATTGGTGCGACTACACGCGCGGGTCTGCTGACCTCTCCCCTGCGTGATCGTTTCGGCATTGTGCAGCGGCTGGAATTTTATAATGTAGCCGACCTTTCATACATTGTCGGGCGGGCGGCAGGCATTCTGGGTGTGCCGATCGAAGATGACGGCGCGTTTGAGATTGCCCGCCGCTCCCGTGGCACCCCCCGTATAGCTAACCGCTTATTACGCCGGGTACGCGATTATGCACAGGTCAAAGGTGATGGCCTGATTACCCGTGACATGGCCGATAAAGCACTGGATATGCTGAATGTCGATGAGCAGGGTTTTGATCATATGGACAGGCGCTTGCTGCTGGCGATGCTGGAAAAGTTTGATGGCGGGCCGGTAGGTGTTGATAGTCTGGCCGCAGCCATTGGCGAAGAGCGCGGTACGATTGAGGATGTGTTGGAACCTTATCTGATCCAACAAGGCTTTATGATGCGTACCCCACGAGGCCGGGTCGCCACGCGGCACTCATGGCAATATTTTGGAATGAATATGCCGGAGAATACTGACTCTCCGGGCATGGGCGAAAACCTGGGATTATTCGGAGATGCAGATAACTCATGAAATATATTCTGAGATGGATTGTGCGCGGTTATCAATTATTTATCAGTCCGGTATTCCCCAGCAACTGCCGCTTTTATCCGACTTGTTCACACTACGCGATGGAAGCACTGGAAAAACACGGGGCGATCAAAGGCACGTGGCTGGCGCTGCGCAGGATTGGCCGCTGCCACCCGTGGAATGACGGAGGGGTTGATCTTGTGCCGGAACCCAAAGCCGGTAAAAAGAATGTTCAGAGTAAATGAGCAATTAAGAATTAGTCGCGAGGAGTAAAAGCATGGCTATTGATGAGCAATTGATTAGCGAACTATCACCTGAGTTTCAGCAACAGTTGGCAGGTGTTCTGGCCTGTAGTCCTTATCTACAGGAACAGTTGGAACGTACGCCGGAGTGGCTTGGGGATTTGGCTGATACTTCCACTTATACCGAAGGCGAACTCATCCAAAAAATAGCCACTGAAATAGCCATCATAGAAGATGAAGCTACCCTAATGCACCGCGTGCGCAAAATCCGCCACCGTGAAACTGTACGCATTGCCTGGCGTGACTTGAGCCGCATGGCCGAACTCACAGAAGTCATGCGTGACGTCTCCGACTTAGCGGATGCGCTGGTGGGCAGTGTGCTGGATTGGTGGCATGAGCGTTTGTGCCTGAAATTCGGTGTACCGCATAGCCGCGACGGTATCCCTCAACGCTTATTAGTGTTGGGCATGGGTAAACTGGGTGGCCATGAGCTTAACTTTTCTTCTGACATCGACCTGATTTTTGCCTTCCCCGAATCGGGCGTCACCGATGGCCGTAAGCAACTCGATAACCAAACCTTTTTCACCCGCCTGGGGCAAAAGCTGATTAATACACTGGGGCAGATGACGGGAGATGGTTTTGCTTACCGTGTCGATATGCGCCTGCGGCCTTTTGGTGAGGTGGGTGCGCTGGCGCTGTCATTCGATGCGATGGAACATTATTACCAGTCGCATGGCCGGGAATGGGAACGCTATGCGATGATCAAAGCGCGGATAATGGCGGGTGATCAGCAGCAAGGCCAGGCATTAATGCAACGCCTGCGGCCTTTTGTTTATCGGCGGTATCTGGATTATGGCGCGGTTGAGCAGTTGCGTGATATGAAGCTGATGATCAATCGCGAGGCTAAGCGCAGGGGTAAAAAACAGGACGTAAAACTCGGTCAGGGCGGCATTCGCGAGATTGAATTTACTGCACAGGTGTTTCAGTTAATGCGCGGTGGACGTGAACA
>CACVAV010000108.1:0-3357 GCA_902727945.1 uncultured Thiotrichaceae bacterium
CCAACCGTGAACCATCCAACAGCCCTTTGGCATTACCGCTGCCTTTTAGTTGCCCGGATAATTCCGGATACAGTTGCGCCAGTTTTGCCGCATCCAGTGACCAGTCCACACCCTGTGCTTCATTCGCCACCCCATCCAGTTTCAGGTGATTATCACCTATATCTACCTGCAAATTCTGCGCGGAGACCACCTGATCTTTTAATGACAAGCTACCTTCGGCATACAGTGGGAAATCCATCACCTGCCCACTCAGTTCAGCAATCACCAACTGAAAAGCAGAACCATCCACTTTACCGGAAAGCATGCCCTGGCCTGACACCTGTCCTTTAAGGTCAGGATGAAACTGACTCAACGTCGGCGCATCCACTTTCCAGTCTATACTTAACTGCTCATCAGCCCGGCCACTGGCACTCAACCGGTTATCGCCTACCCGCGCATCCAGATCATGCAGCAGAATATCTTTGCCCGCTAACTCAGCATCCAGCGTGGCCTCCAACGGAAAATCACGTAGCTTGCCCTCAAGCTCACTGATCTTCAGGCTGGCCACCGGATCACCTGCCAGATTGCCCGTACTGGTCATGGCTAAATCCACATTACCGTCAAGATCAGAGCTGAAATATTCAGGCTTAATGCTCTCAGCAGCCGCCTGTAAATCCCACTCGATGAACGGTGACCACTGCAACTTGCCCTGCAACGCCGCATTACCGGCATCACCCTTCAGATTCACCTGATCCAGCAACATGCCTTCAAAGTTACCGGCACCACGAGCATCAATCTGATATTGCGGATACTCAGCATACTTCCAGCTCCCCTTAAGCTCTGCCTGATAAGACTGCAACTCGCCACTGGCCTCCAGCACCAGCTGCCCCGTCCCCAGAACGTCACTGTCAGAATTGATAGTGGCGCTTAATTGCAACGGCTGAGGCTGACTTAAACCCATTTCTCCGGTCGCCTGTATGAGTACAGTTTCCAGCTTACCAACCAGGCTGCCATCAAGATTTTTCAGGTACAGCGTGTCTGATTCAGTATAAGCACCCAGCATCACATCTCTGATTTTAATCACCGTGCCACCCTGATGAATGATCAACTCATCCAGGGCAACGTTATCCAGCCCTGCATCAACAGGCAAACGCAGATCAGGCAAGGTAAACGGCTCATAAGGCTCATCTGCAGAGGGCGGCAAATCAATCACCAAACGTTTGGCAGTCAATTGTTTTACGACAAACCGGAGAGGAATACTAAGCTCAATCTCTGGCTCAAAGACGGCCTGACGGGCATCAACCCGGATACCGTCTTTCTCCCAAACCAGACTATCGGCTTCAACCTGACTCACCAGCGTACCTCTCACACCTTCCAGGTTCAAAGAAGGCAAAGCACGCTCAGCCAGCTGCACCAGAATACCGGTACCCGTCTGAGTCAACGATAACAACGCAAAACCACTGATCAGTAACAACGTCACCAGCAACAACACCAGCAACGGATGAACCACAGAATATTTTAAAAGGTTTTTCACCCAACCATCCTAGATATGACAAGCATTGACTATAAATCCGGCCCAAGACTGAAATAGAAATGTATATCACCAGGATCATCATCCGGCACGGCCAGATCCAATCTGATTGGCCCCAAAGGCGATTTGTAGCGTGCGCCCAAGCCGTAACCGGTACTGAAACCAAAATCATTCCATTCATCAAATGAAGACCCTGCATCAACAAAAGCTGCCGCACTGATTTTTTCGGTGATCGGGTATTCATACTCAGTGCTGAGTACCAGCTTGTGCTTTCCACCGACAACATTGCCGTCGGTATCTTTTTCCCCAATGGTTTCAAAACCATGACCACGCACTGAGTTCTGCCCACCCGTAAAGAAACGTAGCGACTTTGGCAAACTATTAAACTCATCAACCATTGAAGTACCGAACTCTCCACGCACTATCGCCTTGCCTTCGTGCTCAAAAGTATATAAATACTTTCCATCCAGACTGGCTTGTAACAACGTCAGATCACTCAAAATACTATCATGCGCGCCCTGCACTTCAGCTCTGACCCGCCAGCCTTCGGTCGGAAACAAAGCATCATCACGCTCAGTTTTACTTACCCGCGCCCCCAGTAAAGTCAACTGACTGCGAACCTCAGCCTCACCATCCACCTGGGTTTTTTCATCCAGAAAGGTAACGAAGGCAGTTTGCTTCCAGCCACTGTCATTAAGCCGGTTATAATTTAACTCAAACTCCAGCTTTTCACCCTTGATATCATCATTGTCACTCATGCTCCAGTCAACAGCAAAACTGGCATATTCATGCTCAGGATCCCACAATGGCACGGTATAAACGGCCCCGACGGCTGGATCTTTTTCCGACAAGAGCAACTTGCCTTCCATCTTATGCCCGCGCCGGTTTACCCAATGCGCTTCCATACCGGTTTCAATGCGGATATTGGTGTCCGTAGCATAACCAACGGTGGCGCTGTAAGTGTAACGATCCCGGCGCAGCGTAGTTATTTCGACCGGAACCTGTTGGTTCTCCGCCGCATTAAAGCGGGTGCTGACCTGTATATCCTTGTAATAACCACTACTTTCCAATACACGCCGCTGAGCCAGCAGTACATCAGAGTCATAAGTCTGGCCTTTTTCCACACGGATATACCGCTCGATAAACCGTGGATCCAGTACATCCTGCTCAACCTTCACTTCACCAAACTGATAGCGCTTACCTGTTTTGAACAATAACTCAATATCAGCGGTACGGTTATCGATATTAACCAATACCTGACGCTTGATAAATTCAGCATCAAAAAACCCTAAGCGATTGGCAGTCCGGCCTAATTTCGTCTTAAAATCCTCATACCCGCTATTGACAAAAATATCACCCTTTCCGTAGGGCGGATCAGCCATTAACTTAACAAATGCTTCCAGTACTTTTCCATCACCCTCAAGCCTTATATTTTGCTCCCGGATGCGCACCGGAAGCCCGGGTGCCACGGCAATATTTAATTGCCAGCAATTATCCTTACGTGCGGAGGTCATCTGAAACTTAGCAGCAAAATACCCCATCGCCTCAGCACCTTCTATCAACTTTTCATCAGAAGATTCAATAAAGCGCTGCACCCGCTCCTCGGTAGAATCGCATGTAAGCTGGCGCAAAGACGGCAAATAGGCTTTTACATTATCAGCCAGCGCCTCAGGCGCTCCACTGACGTCGACATCAATCGGAGATTCAGTCAGATTGACCAACGGTTCTTCTTTATCATCTTCTGCTGCATAAAGCTCTCCTCCACCCGGAAGAAATATTGCTATCAGCAGAAAAAAAATGCCGAACTTATCCGTTTTATCGCTCATGTATAATCCTGTTTATACCTA
>CACVAV010000108.1:3457-8267 GCA_902727945.1 uncultured Thiotrichaceae bacterium
AACAATTCATTCTGCAAACCACGCCCGGCACTACCCGCACGCCTGCCATTGTGCTGCACCACAATCACCATGCGCTTACCGCTACGTGTCAGCATATAACCGGCAATCGCTGTCACCCGGTTTAATGTACCCGTTTTCAAACGGCTACGCCCGGCCTGCTCAGTTTTACGAAACCGCCTTGCCAGCGTGCCGTCCTCACCCAACAAAGGTAAAGAATTAAGCATTTCCGGCATATAAGGTTCATGCCAGATTTTCTGCAATAACAACCCCAACTGAGACGCACTGATTCGTGCTTCCCTTGATAGGCCGGAACCATTATCAATCACCATACCTGCTGTCGGGATACCCTGACCCTGCAACACATCCATCACCGCCAGCCGACCCTTTGCCAGCGTTCCCGGCGCACCATACTGCTTCGCTCCCAAACTCAGCATTAGCTGGCGGGTCATCACATTGTTACTCCACTTATTAATCAGCCGCACCTGCTCAGCCAAAGACCTTGAGGTGTGTATATGGAAACGCCGATCATTACCGCGTCGCACCTGCCCTGACTGAAAACCACCGCCGATAAGCCCTCCCAGACTCGTCCAGGCTGACTTAAATGCATCAAAGACATGCTGTCCCGACGATGAAACAAGCCGCTGCACTTGCCGCTGCCCACAACCATCCGCAAATTTTCCACGAATCAATATGCGATTATCTTTTCGTGGTAAAATCACCGGCTTAGCATGCTCACCACGGCACCGCCCCTTAATCAACTCCAGCTGATTATCAATAGTCAGCTCACTTAAAGGCGGCAACGTCATGATTTTAACGCTATCTGAAGCCGTATCAGGCGATAGCACGAACCGGGTGGCCTGAAAATTAAACATCAGCGCCGAAGGCTGAGCATTATAAACGCGGGTAGGTTGGTTATCGAAGGCTCCACGATCAACCTCAGGCACATCAAAAAAACTGTCATCGATAATGATGTCACCAGTAATTTCACGAATGCCTTTAGTGCGAAGTGCGTGCACAAACTGCCAGAATGTTTCATAAACCAAAAAAGGATCACCGTAACCCTTCAGGATCAGATCACCCTGCAACACATCACCTTCCAGCTTCCCTCTCAACCATGCTTCCGTATCCCAGCTCCATGACGGCCCTAATACTTTAAGCGCACTCCACGTCGTGAGTATCTTCATAGTTGACGCGGGGTTGCGCAGCTCATCAGCCTTGTAACTCAACAAAGGCGCTGAGGCATTAACATCCCGCACAAAAATACTGACACCCTCCGGGTCAATCTTTTTCTTCCTGATGTACTTTTGCAGCTCTTCAGGCAGTTCCTGCGTTTCCTGTTCACGCACAAGCATTTCCTGTGCGGCCACGGGCTTTGTCACAGGCACGACTTCAGTTTCCTTAGTTTCTGCTGCCCCCGCGTAAACAGGGAACATCAATACAACAAGCAATGAAATCAGGACACGATAAGTAATCATTTTTTATAACTATTAAAGCCCATAATCGTTAACAAACCTTCGACAACCCTTTACGATTATCGGTCAATCACCCTGATTGACTAATTCAAGCACCATCACTGTATCTGCCTGGCACACCCAACGCACATCAAAATCATATAAGCGCATACCGTACTGATGATCATCCTCCTGCGCTTGTCGATAAGCCGGTCGCGGATCCTGCTGCAAGATCTGAATCAACAACAAACGGACATCCACTGACCATCTGGCAGATTTCAATATACATTGTTTTTCAGCTAAAACCGAAAATTCAACACTTCGCAGTTGCTCCGGTGACTCTGGTGCAAAACCACCCGAGGCAGTTTGCACATGATCAACGTAAGGCAAATAAGGCTTAATATCCAACACCGGTGTGCCATCCAACAAATCCAAGCCGGATACAAATAACACTATACCAGAAACTGTATGCTGAATAGCTTCAAGCCTTACCACAGAAAGCCCTAACGGGTTAGGCCTGAACATGGATCGTGTCGCAAACACACCCAAACGCTGATTACCACCCAGCCGGGGCGGTCTGACTGTGGGCTTCCACGAAACATTCGCTGTCGCATGAAACTGAAACACCAACCATATATGCGAAAAAGACGCCAACCCCCGGACAATATCCGGCTGAGAAAACTCAGGTAACAGCCTCACCTCACCACGCGCTTCAGTCACCAGCCCCGGTTGACGCGGAATACCAAACTTTTCCCGATAACACGAATGCACATAGGCAACAGGCTTCATCAGAACATCAGACATATAATTACCCCAGACACAACAATGCCCGCATAAATACGGGCATTGTTAAACACTTACAGCTTAGTATGAGAGTATGATCTAACTACTCAGATTCAGCCATCAGCTTTTCATATTTCAACTGCAACTGCTCCGGGTTTTCCACATGATCCGGATCGCCCGGAATACAGTCAACCGGACAAACAGCCACACATTGCGGCTCATCAAAATGTCCGACGCACTCTGTGCAACGCATCGGATCAATTTCATAAATCTCATCACCCGGCGCAATTGCATTATTCGGGCATTCCGGCTCACATACATCACAATTGATGCACTCGTCAGTTATCAACAATGCCATCGCATCAGACTCCTAGATAAATTTAAGTGGCACAATTCTATCAAGCCTATACAACTAAGCAAATAGAGTGGATTAGTTAACGGTGATTAGCAGCACAAAATTAACGCTGCACCAGATCATGGGTTGGCATTTCCGCAATTCTTTCCTTCAAAGCCTTCAGCACCCGCGCCGAGACAAACCTCGACACGTCACCATTCAGTTTTGCCACCTCTTTTACCAAAGTAGATGAAACAAAAGAAAAGCTCTCACCCGGCATCAAAAATACAGACTCAACATCAGGTGCCAGTGTTCGGTTCATGCTTGCTAACTGAAACTCAAACTCAAAATCAGACACCGCACGCATACCCCTGATGAGGATAGTGGCATCATGCTCGCGCGCGAAATCAACCAACAAACCACTGAAGCCAATGACCTCAACCGTTTCATCAAAACCATTTTCCAGCAATGTGCGCTGAATTAAATCAACACGCTCTTCCAACGAAAACAAAGGTTTCTTTTTCGGGTTGGCCGCCACCCCGACTACAATATGGCCCCACAACCGCCTCGCCCTCACGATCAAGTCGAGGTGACCGTTAGTTAACGGATCGAAAGTACCAGGGTATACCGCTGTCAGTGCCATATTATTCGCCATAGTGTAAAAGTTTAAAGTAAAACGACTTCAGGCACTGTGCCTGAAAATCGTCTTCACCTTGATCAAATACGGCCTTTTTAACATTTTTTTGTGCAGTGCACAATACCCAGGGCGGCATTGGTTACGCTAAACAGTTATCAGGAAGATAATTGCCTGCGACGACTTGGCCGGAGTACGCCACCCGCATAATCAAAACGCTGTACCTTGGTAGCTTCTGCATCGGGCTTGTATTGATCAACTTTGAAGGAGCTACCGCCCCGTAACATAACAATATTATTATCCTGCATTTTTAACTGGAGATTAGCTCCTCTGACAGTACTGACAACATCGCCCTCAAAAATCGGATCGCCCCGTTTAAGGATTCGCCTCGGCTCTCCTGCTCCTGTCGCTGTCACTTTGCCCCGCTTAGACAGCACAGCCCCAATCTTATCCATACCGATAATTTGCTCTTGTTCCATAATCAAACTCCTTTTGTTAATGGATTAATCCATACTAAGCATAGGACACTCACCAAAACTTCACGAATGACATTAGAAGAACAGGCAAAAAAAGACCACAAAAGGTTAATATCTACTGAATTGGGCCTAATTTTAAACAGACTGACACAGAAATATCAGTTGAAACCTGCCATAATAATTTTTCTAACAAGGAAAATTTGAATGAGGAAATGCTGTCATGTTACGCGAAATCCCCCTGTTCCACGACCTGCCTGATGAACAGGTTGACTTTCTTATTAACCTGACCCATAAGTTCACCTACCCACGTAATAGCATTCTTTTAACGCAGGGCGAACTAAGCAACTCACTATTTATTGTTGTATCAGGACGCTTAAAAGTCTTTGCCAATGGTGCCGAAGGCCGCCAGACGCTGCTCGCTTTTCTTGGTACCGGTGATTTTGTCGGTGAACTCAGCCTGCTGGACGATGGCCCACGTTCAGCCAGTGTAATGGCTGTCGAAGAAACAAAAACACTGCTAATCACACAGGAAGCCTTCCTGCGTTTTATTGATGCTTACCCGGAAAACCTGCTGCCTATGCTGCGTATTATGGCCAGCAGGCTACGTGCATTAGATGAAACGGTATGCTCTCTCTCAACACTCGATGTTTACGGACGCGTTGCCCGCATATTACTACAGGAGGCGGTCGAAGAAGATGGGCAACAGATTATTCCACGCATGACGCATCAGGACATTGCAGAAATGGCCGGCTCATCCAGAGAAATGGTCAGCCGGATAATGAAAGATCTGCGTCAGGGTGGCTATATCAGCATTGACAGCAAAAAGCGTATACTACTGGAGAAGAAGCTGCCCGCCCGCTGGTAATCATTCCGGCAATAGCTGCTCACCACGCATCAGGTCATCAATCGTTTCCCGCGCGCGAACGACATGCATCTGGTCACCGTCCACCATAATTTCCGGCACACGGGGTCGCGAATTATAATTAGACGACATAGTAAAACCATACGCACCGGAAGAACGCACCGCCAGCAAATCGCCCGCCACGATATTTAAAGTTCGCTCTTTGCCCAGAAAATCACCGGTTTCACAGATCGGCCCGACAACATCGTAAAACCTGCCTTCACCCTCACG
>CACVAV010000109.1 GCA_902727945.1 uncultured Thiotrichaceae bacterium
GATACCTTTATAACAGTTGAAAGTCCAGCACAGTATTTATGCTGTCTTTAACTGAGTCCAGCACTTTATGCAGGGTTTATCGGCTATAGCTGCGCCTGTTTACAGTAAATCAAATCCAATAGCAGCATTCACTCTTTGGCGGACATGAGTAAAAGCTTCTTTGGTGGCAGTATCAATGGCGGCCTTGCCTAGGCCTTGGATTGCAGTGAAATGACTGCTATCGACATCGCTCTGGATTGATAACATAATTTTTGCGCGCTCTTCCGTCGTTTCACCCTGAGCAATTAGTTGATGAATTTCGGCCAGTAAAATGCTGAGCCGGTGCGCTTCCTGTTCGGCATAGTCACGAATTTCGCTCCAGTCTTCAAGAAAACTGGTTTTAAATGAATGTAACATTTCTTTGCTTAAATCGGGCTGATCCAAAGTGTCTGATTCGGTCAGGACTGTATCGGTCATCGTTGAAACTCCTTTGATTAGAATAATGGTTGTGGTTTTGCATTTTCGAGAGTGAGGATGCTGCCTATCAAGCTATTGAACTGTTTTTGTAACAAAGTTGCTTCGCCCGTACTGAGACAGCCGCTGCGGTGTAGGTCAATCAGTTTGCCGATACTGCTATTCAGGTTGCCAACCATTTTAATGGTGTCAGCATTCTGCAATTTAGCTTTTTCACGTAAGGATAAGGTGTTTAAGCCCACTTTTATCGCTTTGTAATCATCTTTGAAATTTTCATAAAGACAGTCTGGCGCTTGTTTGTTGAGTTCTTCGAGGCTAATCAGCAGTGTGGTAATTTTTTCTGATATTTTGTGTGTATCTGAGAGTGTCTTTGTGTCATGTTCACTGATAGTGGAGCAGCCGCTCAGTGTGAATAAGAGGAGTATTAATAGGCTGCCAACTATCAACTGGAACAGCTGTCTTTGGGCACTTTTTGCCTGAATCATAAAAAAATATCCTTTAGTTGTTATCTGGCTTGTGTGGCTATTATTCAGGACAATAACATTAATTTCGGTGAAAAAAGTCACAAGTCGAGTGTTTTTTTGTCATTTGTCAATGCTATTTTTACTTTCTATCTATCTCTTTCAGACAGGTCATCTATCTATTTCTGAGTAAATTACTGGGGAATTGTCACATAGGTAATGTGTACTTCTTTCGGGATTGAGTTTGTATGGTGTAGAATCCTCTCAGGTTTTAAATTCTAACAGTTTCAATTGAGGAGTCAGGCATGACCGAAGTATCGCGTGATCAGGTAGAAGCGCTATTGAGTGAAGTTCAGGATCGTTATCTTGAGCAGGATATTATATCCGCCAAATCGGTTAAGGATATTGGAATTGACGGTGGCAAGGTATCTGTGCGCATTGTGCTGGGTTACCCTGCCGTTGGGTATCATGATGAACTGAAATCTGACGTTTTGGCCAAACTGGAGGCTGGTGGAATAACTGGTGCTAATGTCGTTATTGAAACCAATATCGTCGCCCATTCTGTGCAGAAAACGGTTAAGCGTCAGGACGGGATTAAAAATATTGTCGCGGTAGCTTCCGGTAAAGGGGGCGTAGGTAAATC
>CACVAV010000110.1 GCA_902727945.1 uncultured Thiotrichaceae bacterium
ACATCAACTCAGCCTCCAACTCCGCCAGCCGCTTCTCTAATGTTTCCACTCTTTCCGTCAATTCAGCACAACAATCCTGTTTGCGCGGTGACGGTGCTGCGCTCTGCGGTGCCTCTGCTTTCAGTGCTTCAAGGTCTTCGGTGCTCAGCGTATGAAAATAGCGGTCTTCGCGTCGTCCGGCGGGGGCAGGCAGGCGCACGACTAAAGGTGGCTCTGCACTCATCCAGTCTTCGAGTATTTGCTGTACTTCGTTAACTCCGGAGAAGTCGGCCATGCGCTCAGTACGGGTTTTAATTTCGTTCAGTGTCTGTGGGCGGCGCAGCATGAGTACTGCCAGGATAGCTTGTTGTTTCTGATCCAGTTTTAGTTTTAAGGCAGCTTTGTGTTCGACGCGTTGCGTGCGTCCGCTGTTTTGAATGATCGTCCAGCCAAACTCAATCAGGCTGCGGGTTATATGGCCGACATCGCCTTCCGTCATTTTCATCATCGGCTCACGGCTACTTTTCTGGTTACAGGCCAGCATCAGTGAGTTCATGGTGAGTGGGTAGTTATTAGGTGTGGTGAGTTGTTTTTCCATTAAGCAGCCGAGAATGCGGGTTTCTTCTTCGGTGAAGGGTGGTTTTGGGTGTTCATCTAAATTCAACATAGCTTAGCCCTCTGGATTTGTTATTGTGCGGTGTTTTTCATGGTAGGTAACAGTGTATCTCTTTTGGATTCCGGAATTGATTTAAGAGTCGTCTCCGGCAGGTTATTATAAACCTGAATGTCTTGTGTTGAGGAGGATAATGTGGAAAAAGATACTTTACCGGCGCTGGTTGATGAAATTGCAGGTTTGTTGGCATCCAGAGGGCTGCGTCTGAGTGCTGCAGAATCATGTACCGGTGGCTGGATTGCTAAATTATGTACAGACCTGTGCGGCAGTTCGGATTGGTTTGAGTGCGGCTTTGTGACGTATAGCAATGAGGCTAAACAGGAAATGCTTGAAGTATCGGATCTGACACTGGACAGCTATGGCGCGGTGAGTGAGGAAGTCGCAGCGGAAATGGTGCGGGGGGCGATTGCCAATTCCAGAGCTGAGGCCGCAGTTTCAGTGACAGGTATTGCCGGGCCGGGTGGTGCGACTGAAACTAAACCGGTGGGGATGGTCTGTTTCGGCTGGTTGGTACCGGATCAGGGGGTTAAAACCGCAACCATGAACTTTGACGGGGATCGGGAAGCTGTGCGCAGACAGGCAGCTGAGCATTCATTGCAGGTTTTGTCGGGTTTATTGCGGTAAATGGCGGGTCCACTGCTGAATTTTCTCCTGCAATTGTTCCAACTCAAACGGTTTTGATAAATAGTCATTCATCCCGGCGGCAAGGCAACGTTCCCGCTCGCCTTCAATAGCATGTGCTGTCAAAGCAACCACTGGCAGGTCGGTAAAGCGTGCTTCCGAACGGATTTGCCGGGTTGCTTCATAGCCATCCATGCCGGGCATACTGACATCCATGAAGACCAAATCGATAGTAGGCTGCGTTTGTTGTTTAAGGGTTTGCAGCGCCTCCTCACCACT
>CACVAV010000111.1 GCA_902727945.1 uncultured Thiotrichaceae bacterium
CGCCACCACCCACACCATAATTCAGCAGAATGGCGAGAATGGCCAAAGCCCAGGCAAAAATGACAGGGTGAGAAAATAACCAACGTAAAATATGCATGATTTACTATCCTTTCGATCCAGGGGGTCGTATCTATCTAGTTAATTGTAAGAAGTTCTTTACCCAAAGCCTCGACTTCTGCCGCAGCCTTTGAGCGTGGTTCCATTTCAAATACAGCCAGACCCTCACTGAAAGAGCGGCGGTATGTGGTTCTCATATATAAGCGGGTTTTCATCAGCTGAATATTATCCAACATCTCCAGTGCCTCTGCTGCCTCACCGGTCTCACGAACCGCACGGTGCGTATCAGCACGATTCAGCAGGCCTAATAACTGCACAGGCTTATTACCCCGCACCTCATCAACTATTTTGAGAAAGCGTTGAGTAGACCATATGTCTGCCTGACTGGGAGCAACCGGAACAATAATCCGGTCAGCTAAGCGAATAGCCTCCTGTGTGGCATTCATGTCAGATAAACCAATGTCGACAAGTATCTGAGTATCAGCATCTTCCTCCTGCATATCATGTAAAGCATAATGAACTGACATTTCGGGCAAATAACCCTCCTCAGTACGAATACCAAAGGCATCAGTCGTTGTCGCTTGCGGATCAAGGTCATACACAGCAACGCGGGTATTCTGCCGGGTGGCGGTCCACAACGCGAGATTGAAGGCGACAGTACTTTTACCTGTTCCACCCTTCAAATTACCAACAACTGTAATCATGTCCTATTCATTCCTAAGATGACCTGGAAGCGTCAACCCATACAAGACGGGAAGACGCTAAAGTTTCAGCTAAAACGAGATGAGCCGGTTTACTGCTGTTCAGCACTCTCAGACTGCTCTTCATCATCTGATTGCTCTTGCTCGCCATCTTCGTCCTCTGATTGCTCTTGCTCGCCGCCATGTTCCTCGTGCTCGTCGTCAGATTGTTCAGCACTCTCAGACTGCTCATGCTTATCATCATGATTCTCATGTTCGTCGTCATGCTCCTCATGCTCATCATCATGACTTTCACCGTACTGATCCTGCTCGTCGTCATGCTTCCATTTTTGATCATGTTTCCTTTTCTTCTTCGACCATATCCGTTGTTCATCATCCTGGCCTTGTCCATGCATTTGCTGCCCTGGCTGCTGCATATGCATAGGTGCTTGCATTCTTGGCATCACGGGCACGACATACATGTACTGCACACGTGGCATTGGCATATATTGAGGCGGATACATCATAGGCATTTGCATCTGCTGCCCACCGGCCGGATAACCATAACCCGGCATAGCCTGCATCGGCATTTGCTGCCCGCCAGCGGGATAACCATAACCCGGCATGGCTTGTCCTTGTTCTGGCATTTGCTGTCCACCGGCTGGTACTGGTGGATAACCATAACCTGGCATCATCTGCATTGGCATTTGCTGCCGTGGTGCATACATCATTTGAGCTTGTACTGGCGGCGGGCCGGGCTGAACCGGAACAGCTCCGGCTTGTGCCGCAACCGACGGTTCTGCTGGCGCAG
>CACVAV010000112.1:0-34232 GCA_902727945.1 uncultured Thiotrichaceae bacterium
GTGCTCATTGATGCTGCGCCTAAAATCAGTGTTGCGAGTGTGCTTGCAATAGCGGTCTTTCTCATAATGTCTCTCCTCCGGTATAAAAATATACAGCTTGATTAAATTGGCTTTTGACTTCCACCTATTAATCTAGCCTAAGTTTTACATTCGTACCTGATTCTGTAAATAAACCACATTATTCATTTACTATTGATTCATGTTTTCGGTGGTGGATGACCGGTAATTAGTTTTTCAGGCTTTGCACAGCTTCTGGGTCAACCCATTTGTTCAGCTGAAACTGGTAGATCTAACGCTTCTTCCATTTCATCTACGTCGACCTGATTGCCCTCCGCATCATATAATGGCAGTTCATAATCGTTCCAGCCACGAATGCCCATTTTCAGCGAATAAACAGCCTGATACCCCATGAGTTGCAGCGTGAAAGCGGCCAAAGCACTGCGATTGCCTGAGCGACAAGCCAGAATGACTGGTTTGTCACGCGCTCTCACTAACTCGGGTATCGTATCTGAGTACCCCCAGTCACAAGCGCCTTCCAGAATACCGCGTGGCACCAGTATTGAGTTCTTAATGGCCCCTTGCGCAAACTCATCCGGTTCACGAATATCAATAATCATAATATCCGGATTAGCTGCCAGCATTTCCTCCAGATCCCAGGGGAGAATTTCTTTTATGTGTGGCAGTAGTTCTACTACCAGCGCTCTGTAGGTTTTCTGTGTCATGATCGTCTGTCAGTGGATTCAGGTGAGTAAGTAAGTCAGGTCGCACTCTTAGAGGCGCTGGCCCGCACATCGTGCTCAACCTTCATGACGGCTGCTGTGATACGTGAGCTGACATTGAGTTTGCGCAGGATGGCTTTAACGTGTAGTTTAACCGTGCCGTCTGAAATGCCCAGATTACGGGCAATCACTTTATTGCTTTGGCCCTCTGCCAATAAAGCCAGAATCTGATATTCACGTGGCGTGAGTGCTGAAAAAGGATTCGCTGCTTTATCCTCCTGCAGCTCGCCATCTTCGCCTTGAATAAAGCGTGCCAGTACGGAGGATAATTCTGGTGCTACCACCGTTTTACCATCGACAATTTCGTGAATCGCCACAACAAGATCATCGGGTTCAATGTCTTTTAGTAAATAACCCCGTGCACCGGCCCGCAAAGCTTCCAGTAAGTCATTGTCATTGGTGCTGGTAGTCAGCATGACCACTTTGAGCTTAGGGTGATTTTTGCGTAATTGACGCAGCACCATCAGGCCATCCATCTGCGGCATGCGCATATCGAGCAACGCAATATCCGGCTGTAATTCTGCGGCTTTTTTGATGCCCTCATCGCCACTGCCAACCGCTTCAATCACTTCGATGCCCCGGCGTTTTAACAAATCCTCAAGGCCTGCCCGAAACAGGGTGTGATCATCTATTAACAATACTTTTTCGTTCATGTCTTCTCTCAGGCTGTGGAATGTTGGGGGCTAATCAAACCTTACGTTCACTAGCTGTTTTGCCTAGCATTTCTGAAAACCGGCGTTTACGTGGAACATCAAAGCTTAGCTGAACCAGCGTGCCACCTTCATCCGGGTCACTTTCATATTGTAGTTCGCCATTTAATTTGGTGGCCCGTTCCTGCATGATGTTTATGCCGATGTGTTCGCCCGTGATGGGGTCTGGGCCGGGAATGATGTCAGGCATGCCGTTGCCGTCATCTTCAACCAGTATGCTGCACCGGCCTTCTTCTGAGCTATACATCAGGATACGGACGGTGCTGGCCTGACTGTGTTTTTTCACATTGTTCAGCGCTTCCTGCACAATACGAATTACTTCCAGCTCGGTTTCGGACGAAAGGTCTTCCAGGCTCCAGTTATGGTAAAAGAAGACCTCCATTTCTGTTTCTTTTTTAAACTTTTCAGTGAGATTTTTCACCGCTCTGACCACACCTTTGCCATCGATGGGTGCGCGGAAGTCGGTAATCAGACTGCGTAGTTCCGCATAAGCGTCATCAATGGTGTTTTCGAGACTTTCCAGCTCCTGCCAGATGGTGGTTTCATCGCCACGATTCAATGAGTCATCGAACAAGCGCACTTTAAAGCGCAGGCTGGCTAATGTCTGAGCCAGCGAGTCATGGAGTTCGTGCGCCATGCGGGTACGTTCCTCCATGATGGATAAGGTATGAGCCTCCTCGTCTACATGGGCTTTTTCAATCGCCATGCCGAGATGCTGGCCAATACTGATCAGTAGTTCATATTCCTCTTCCAGATTAGCGGCAAGATCCTGTGAAACAAATAGGTTGTAAATACCGAGGTTTTTGTCCCTGTACTGCAGCGGGATCGCGAGCATGCGGGTCGTATTATCGTTACTGAAGAAGGGTGCCCCGATAGTAGCGCTGCACCGCTGCATATTTTCACGCGCCAGAACTTCGCCTTGATCAGCTGCTTTAGCACAAGCACAGTCGGGGCTGGGAACGGTAGCCTCTCGTTTCATTGTTTCATCATCCAGGCCGCTACTGGCGACCAGGCGTAGCTTGCCTTCATTATCCAGCAGGCGAATGGCTACCGCTTTTGCTTCCACCACATTATTTAACATGGTCAGGAAGCGCTGCAATAAATCTTCCAGATTGTCAGAGCGATTAATGGCTGAAGCGACATCATATAATACTTGTAAATGATGTTTTTTCTGAGCAATAAAGCGTTCCTGCCGGTTCAGGCGTTGGCGTTGTACCCGTGATAAAGCCTGATAATTATCGGTGATAGCATTAATTTGTTCACGGATTTTAATAGACAAACAGCCCTGCTCACGGATTGGCATACGTGCATGCAGATCATCCCTGCGCAAACTGTCAGACCATGAGGTGAGGTCATGGCCAAAACGAATAAATTCACGACACATCCAGAAACACAGGGCAAATACGCCTATTCCGGCACTGGCCCAGAGTGTGCTCATGAGTACCGGCACCCAGTCATGGAGATGAGGTTCCGGTAAGCGGACAATCCAGAAAAAAGAAGCGCCGATGCCGACAAAAATAAGGAACAAAGTAATCAGACCGAACCAGATTTGCCAGGGGAAATTGATTAATGTCTGCCAGCGTCCATTACTGTTTTGAATCCTGGCGTTTTTCCGGGCAACCTTCTGGTGTGTTTCTGATGCGGCACCTGTCATTACTGTTCCTGTGGCGGTGTATAATTAGGGTCGTTCGGGTTCATAAATACAAATTCCATTGTGCCATCCAGCTCCACAAAATCCAGCATCAATCCGTTCGCCAGCGGCAGAGAAATGCCGTCAACGACCATAGTGATGCCTTCCGATTCAACACGCTGATCACCGGGGCGTAACTGGTCATCAAAGCCCATTTGATAGTGGAATTTACTGTCTTCCTTACGTTCTATCGAAATACGCAGTGGCATGTCGCCGGTATTGCCCTGTTGAGCCGAAACCTTGATTTGTGCAGCTGCTTCAGGTGTTACTGTAATCATGTATGTATTTTCCCTTGTTGTGTTCTGATGAATTCGACAAAGCGATGCGCCCACAGAAATTGTCTGGTGTGGCGTATATGAGTATAAGAGGCGAGCAGATTTTTATAAACCCAGCCATCATATTCGCCATCAATTCCCGTGCCTCTTAGCATACGGTAGGCGAACCGCCCTTTTACCGTCAAATTTTCAAGTGCTGAATAATGAAACTCATGAGCATTAATGATTTGTTTTGTACTACCACCCGGCCAGGGCATATCCGCAGTTTCCTGTAGCTTGACATAACCACGACCCTGCGGCTTTTTATGCATGGATGCATCGCCGGGAATAATACCGACCATATCTACTGGTTCATCATGCCACTGCAAACTGCGTGACAGGTACATCAGCCCACCGCATTCAGCATAAGTGGGCAAGCCATTTTCTATTGCCGCATGAATGGATTGCCGCATGGATTCATTGGCGGATAGCTGGTGCATTTGTGTTTCCGGGAAACCACCGCCTATGAACAGGCCGTCGATAGCGGGTAATACTGAATCGGTCAGGGTGTTTATCGGGATGATTTCTGCACCTGCTTGTTGCAAAGCTTCTATATCGCCGGGGTAGTAGAAGCCGAAAGCGGGGTCTTGGCAGATGCCGATGCGTACCTTCATAAGCTGTGCTTCGTCTCTGCTTAGTTTTTGGGTAGTGTGCCTGGCCGTGCCCTGAGCGGAGTCGAAGGGGGGCACAGATGACCTCAGTTTTTCTTGTGTGATACTTTCTGAAGTAAAGCTCCCTTCCTCCCCTTGTGGGGGAAGAGTTGGAGATGGGGGGCGCGCTACGGAGTGTTGACGCCCGGCAACTCCCAAAACTCCCTCCAAATCCACCTGCTCGGCCACCAAATCCCGAATCCGCATAATCTGCTTACCCGACTCACCACTCTCATTACTAGGCATCAGTCCAAGATGACGCTCCTCAATCTCCATCTCAGAATTATTTTGTACCGCTCCCAAGACCTTCAGATCAGTGTAGTACTCGACAGATTCCCGCAATTTGCCAGCATGACGCGCCCCACCCACCCGATTCAGAATCACACCCGCAATATTCACGCCATGATCAAATTGCTGATAACCCATGAGCAAAGGCGCAATACCACGCGTGATGCCACGTGTATCAATCACCAATATCACCGGAGCGCCGATCAGCTTGGCGACTGCGGCATTGTTATCTGAGCCGTCCAGCGAAATCCCATCATACAAACCTTTATTCGCCTCAATCAGGCTGATGTCGGCATGCTGTCCATAGTGCTGTACGGTATGAATGATTTCCTCATGACTCATGGTGTTGAAATCAAGGTTATGGCAGGCATGGCCGCTGGCAGCGCTTAGCCAGAGTGGGTCAATATAATCCGGGCCTTTTTTAAAGGGTTGCACATGAAGTTGTCTGTCACGCAAGGCTGCACACAGTCCGATGGAGAGCGTGGTTTTGCCGGAAGATTTGTGGGCAGCAGAAATAAATAGACTAGGCATCCGCACAGTCTACCGAAAAGAAGCTAATGCTTATATACCCTAAACAGAGGGGTGGGATGTCGTTTGGTCGTTTATGCTTTTTTTATCCGGCTGGTTTTCAGGTTAATAATCAATCCGGCCATAATCAGTATCGCCGCCACCCATTTCCACCAAGGCATAGGTTCGCTCAGTGCCAGCGCGGAGGCAATCATACCGAATACCGGAACCATTAGCGCCCAGGGTGTCACTTCGCTGGCTTTGTGCTGGCTTAGCAGCATATTCCATAAACCATAACCGATCAATGTGTTGCCAATGGTTTGCCAGAGTACAACACTCCAGCTGATCCAGCCTGCTTGTGTTAGTCCTTGCTGAATGGCGGGCCAGCCTTCGGAATACAGGCTCATTAGGGCCAGCGGTGGAATGGAAAATAGGGCTGACCAGGCGATAAAGGCAATGAAATTAATGCGGCCTGCTCGTTTAACCACGAGATTGCCACCCGCCCAGCTCATTGCAGCAATCATAACCACGCCAAGGCCAGGCAGCGTTGTATCTCCATCGGTAAACAGAGCGATTAATAATAAACCACTAAAGGAAATTGCCAGCGCTATCCATTGTGGGCGTCGGATGGTTTCACTAAATAAAAAGCTGGCCAGTAAAATAGTGAAAAACACCTGTATTTGTACTACCAGAGAGGCGAGGCCTGGTGTGATATTGTCTTGTATCGCCCAGAACAGCAGGCCGAATTGGCCAAAGCCGATCAGTACGCCGTAGCTGATGAGCTGCCACCACGGGACATTGGGACGTGGCAGAATAAATACTAAGGGAATGGCGACTAAGATAAAGCGCAGGCAGGCGAATAAAAACGGTGGCAGCTCCCGCAAGCCTATTTCAATGAATACAAAGTTGGTGCCCCAGATAAAAGCAACCAGCAGGGCCAGCAATTGATGACGGAGTGGCATGGTGTTGTCGCCTTGCTATGAAAGCGGCATGATAGCTGAAATTATTGCCGGGCAATATAGGCAGGCCTTGATCTTCTGGTTACACTGAAGCCTATTGTATAGCTTGCATAGGAAAACCTGATATGACGATGTTAAGTGTGAATCTGAATAAAATTGCATTATTAAGAAACTCCAGAGGCCGGGATTTTCCTAATGTTGTTGAGTTTGCTAATAAAATGATGGCGTTGGGGGTGAAGGGGATTACGGTACATCCACGACAGGATGAGCGTCATATTACGATGCAGGATGCTTATGACCTGGGTGATTTGTTGTCGGGTAACGCTGAGGTTGAATACAATATCGAGGGTTATCCGTCGGAAGATTTTATGGCGCTGGTAACGAAAATTAAGCCAACACAATGTACCCTGGTGCCGGATAGTCCGGATCAGCTGACGTCTGATCATGGCTGGGATCTGGAAAAAGAGGGCGCTTTTGTTAAAAGGATTTGTGAGCGGTTAAATGCTGAAGGTATCCGGAGTGCATTATTTATGGATCCGTCTCCGGCGCAAATTAAGTTAGTGCCAGCCAGTGGTGCGAAAAGAATTGAGCTTTATACAGAAGAGTATGCAGCGACCTATGATGCGCCGGAGCATGAGGCTGTGTTCCAGCGTTATAGAGAATCTGCACAAGTAGCTCAGTCACTGGGGATTGACTTGAATGCGGGACATGATCTTGATTTGACCAATTTGGCTAAGTTTTTGACTATTCCCGATATTCTTGAAGTGTCTATCGGTCATGTGCTTACCATTGAATGCATTGAGTATGGCATGAAAGATGTTATTAGACGTTATCTTGCTATTTGTGATGAGGCGGAAATGACTACCTGAAATTACTTCAGGTCGCTGTCACTCAAACTCCTGGGTGTAAATATCCGGCGTGAAGTTCTCAAAGCGTGTGTACTTGCCCAAAAAGGTAAGGCGGCAGGTGCCGATCGGGCCATTACGTTGTTTGGCGATAATGATTTCAGCCGAGCCTTTTTCGGCAGATTCCGGGTTATAGACCTCATCGCGATAGATGAAGATGATGACATCGGCGTCCTGCTCAATCGCTCCGGATTCGCGTAAGTCAGACATGATGGGCCGTTTGTTCGGGCGCTGCTCAAGGCTACGGTTGAGCTGGGATAATACGATAACCGGGCAATTCAGTTCTTTGGCCAGTGCTTTGAGGTTGCGTGACATTTCCGAGACCTCATTGGTTCGGTTATCACTTTTTCCATTGCCCTGCATTAATTGCAGGTAGTCGAGCACAACTAATCCCAGCGGGCCGTGTTCCCGGACTAACCGCCGGGCGCGGGCGCGTACTTCATTGGGTGACAGGCCGGGGCTGTCATCAATAAACATCGGCACCTCAGCAAAAATTTTTACAGCTGTGGCAATACGTGGCCAGTCTTCATCAGTCAATTGTCCGGTTCTGACTCTGTGCTGATCAACCCGGCCCATTGATGACAACAGACGTAAGGTCAATTGTTCGGCGGGCATCTCCAGACTGAAAACCGCTGTTGACATTTTGCCATGGGCTGCTGCGTACTCTGCGATATTCATCGAGAAGGTGGTTTTGCCCATCGAAGGCCGTCCGGCCACAATGATCAGGTCGCCTTTCTGCAAACCCGAAGTCATTTCATCCAGCTCAGTGTAGCCGGTGGATACCCCTGTGATGGCAGAATCCTGCTTGCTGAGTTCTTCGATGTGTTCCAGAGTAACTTTGATCAGTGACTTCAGGGGGCGGAACGATTTGGTGTTTTTTGCACCTTGTTCGGCGATTTGAAAGACATTTTTTTCTGCCTCATCCAGCAATTGTTTGCTGTCGCGCCCTTCGGTGCGGTAGCCTGAATCGGCAATATCAGTGCCCACGGTGATGAGTTGCCGCAGAATGGACTTTTCCCGCACAATATCTGCATAAGCGGAGATATTGGCTGCGCTGGGCGTGTCTTTGGCCATGGTGGCCAGATAGCTTAATCCGCCCGCATCTTCCAGCTGTTCATTCTCTTTCAGCCACTCACTCAGTGTGATGACATCCAGTGGTTTTTGGTTGTCAGCCAGCCAGCTAATTGAGCGGTAGATTAGGCGATGATCCTGACGGTAGAAGTCTTCTTCAGTCAGTTTATCACCCACCAGCATCCATGCCTCATTATCAAGCATCAGGCCACCGAGTACAGATTGCTCTGCCTCTATAGAGTGCGGGGGAGTTTTAAGTGATTCGTAAGTGTCTGCTACCATGCTAAGGAGTGTAACTGAAATGAGAGTGGGTTGGTTGTATTCCGGTGAGAATTTCAGCCGGATTTTATTATTTCAGCGAGCGCTAATATAATAAATCCGGACAACCAATGGTGTTAATTTCATGGTTGTCCGGATCGGTGTTGCTAAGCAGTTTGTCGGAAGGGGTACTTCCGGCAGGTTTACTCTGCTTCTACGATGATGACTTTAACCGTCGCATCGACATCAGTGTGCAGGTGAATGCCCACTTCGTGTTCGCCAATCTGACGCAGCGGGCCGTCAGGCATGCGAATTTCACGACGCTCAACTTCAACGCCCGCTGCATTGATAGCATCAGCAATTTCGATATTAGACACAGAGCCGAATAACTTGCCTTCACCACCGGTTTGAGCCGGAATGGTCAATACAATTTCTTCTAACTGTGTGCGACGTGCTTCAGCGGTAGCGATAGCTTCGTTGGCTGTTTTTTCTAATTCAGCACGAATGGTCTCAAATTCAGCAACGTTTTCTTTAGTCGCCATTTTTGCCTTACCCTGTGGGATAAGGTAGTTGCGTCCAAAGCCGGAGCGTACGTTTACAATGCCACCCAGATCACCCAGGTTTGCAATTTTTTCCAGTAGAATGATTTCCATCGTTCTCACCTTAATTTTATTTCAGGCTAAGCCTGAAGAATTTCTAAAAGTAGCTGATTTGTTAAAGTAATGTATTAACTCAAGTTTGTCTGAAACACTGAGTTCTGCTCAACGTTTCCTGTTTGCTACGGCACCCCGAAAATTAGCGATGCTGTCAATGATGCCAAAGGCTGACAGCAAAATTCCCAGTTGTGCCGGCATTAGCAGCAGGGTTACATAAAAGCCAATTAACCAGCCTATATGCAGTTCCAATAGGTTATGCACACCATGCACCAGAGCTATTCCCTGAAACAGGAAAATTATCATTCCGGCAACGATTATATCAATGACCAGTGGGATGTCGCTAAACAGGCCAAGGGTGATTAAAACAACCATCGCCAGTCCAAAGGGCTTACCGATGGATAATTCCCGAAACTCATCCCGGAAGCCACCGGGGTTATAGAGCATTGCTTGCCAGTGGCGGGCAATCATCAGTGAAATAATCAGTCCGACGTTCAGCCCGGCAACAAGAAATCCGGTGGTAAATCTGGCCATGGTGTCGATCGCTTTCTCAAGATCAATACCAGGGAACTGCTCTTTTATGATGGACATTTCGACCATCGGCATGAGCATTTCCTTCCAGAATGCACCGACATCACTGACGCTGGCATGAAACACAAGGATTATCGCAATGGATAATCCGAACAATGTGCTCAGTACACGGTGCCAGGATGTGCTTTGCTGCAAGAGTAAAGCCAGTGCTATAACAGCGCCCCATTGTACTAATGCCGAACCTAATGCAGTGATTGCCTGTGGCCGGATTAGCAATATCAGTATTCCGATACAGACTCCGGCAGCCGCAGCAATTTTCAGACTGTTGCCTGCGCCACGGCGTAAGGTAATTAGTCCGATAGCAGCATTACTTAACAATCCAATAAGAGGCATGAACAAACCGGTCAGGGCAAACAGCACCACAAAAGCAAAAGCCTGTAGCGGACCTGCCATGATGAATGTGGCCATGTTCTTATCCTATTAAAGCCGGTTTATTTATGCTGATCAGTGTATTGCAGCAAAGCAAGGAAGCGGGCGCGCTTGATGGCAGTTGCCAATTGACGCTGATACTTAACCTTAGTCCCTGTAATACGACTAGGTACAATTTTACCGGTTTCAGTGACAAAGCCTTTCAGTGTTTCAAGGTCTTTATAATCAATCTCGGTAATACCTTCCGCAGTGAAGCGGCAGTATTTTTTACGGCGGAAATAACGTGACATATTATTCTGTCTCCCGGTTTATTCGTCGGCAGTAGCGGCGGTTTCGTTTGATTCAGCATCAGCTTCAGTTGAAGCAGCAGGTGCGTTATCCGTAGATGGCTTTGCTGGCTCGTCATGATGTGATGGGCGGGATGGACGCTTGGCAGTTTTGACTTCGTTCTCTTTGCTTAAAAAAGAAGCTTCAGTGACTGCTTCGTCACGACGAATGGTCATGGTGCGAATAATCGCATCATTAAAACGGAAGATGCTTTCCAGCTCTTCCAATGTCTCAGCACCACATTCAATATTCATTAACACATAGTGTGCTTTATGAATTTTGTTGATCGGGTAAGCCAGTTGACGACGGCCCCAATCTTCTAAACGGTGGATAGAGCCATTGTTTTCGGTTATCAGTGTGCGATAACGCTCAGTCATAGCGGGAACCTGTTCACTCTGATCCGGATGAACCAGGAAAACAATTTCATAGTGTCGCATGTAAACTCCTTGCGGATGATAAAGCCTCCTGCGTGCGATCGCAGTGAAGCAAGGTGGCACTGACTTCTGGGAAGGCAACACCGTATAAAGGCGCGAAAGTATGTGTTAGCAGGTAGTGCTTGTCAATGTGAATCGGTATGCATTGACCGTAAAAATGAAGTAAATCGGGCACTTGGTCAGCTTTGATGCGGTAAATTGGCTGTAGATGGTCTAGACTCGGAAGTGATTATTGAGGATCTAATATATTAGATAATAAAGAGGGGTGTAATTTGGGCAGTCAACTTTCAGTTGAGGCGTCTACCAGTGTGGGTGGGTTTTCTTGCGGTTTTTTGCTGGTTGAAGGAGATTCGCCGTTGTGGCTGGATCTTAGTGCTATATTGCGACAACTATTCACGGCAGTTAGTTATTATGTTAGCTGAGAATAAGTCTTCCGGAATGAATGTTGTGCGGCTGCCGAACGTTGATATGCGGCTAGCTTATGACGTGTCGGCGTCTGAGTTTGCCGGCCAACTTGAGATTGCTCAGGAAGTCAGGCGTTTACTGTCGGAGTATCCACTGTCATTGCCGGGCTGGGTGATGCGGGAAGTATTGCATAACAGCGAAAATGCGGTGATTTTTCTGGCAGAAAATCATCTGGGTGTGCAGGTTGCTATCAAACGGTTTAAATTTGATGTCAGCAAGATGTCAGAAGCGGCGCTTGAGTTCTTTATGACAGAAGCTTACACCCTGATGTCACAACATGATGTGCCGGTGTTGGTTAAGTTGCTGGATGCGGGCGTAGTGGATGACACAGCGGTATACCTGATGATGGAATACCTGCCCGGTATGACACTGAAAGACAAGTTGCAGGATGGTTCTGACGTGGAGCTTGATACGCGGTTGCTATGGTTTCGGCAGATTGTTGAAGCATTGGCCGTTATCCATGAGTCAGGTCTGCTGCATCGGGACCTCAAGTCATCTAATGTATTGATGCGTGAAGACGATTCTCCCGCCGTACTCGATTTAAGCATTGAAAGTCAGTTGTTGTCCGATTGCGGGTTTCTGAATGCCGATGAAATTTACTGCACACCGTTTTATGTGAGTCCGGAGCGGATTATTGGCGAGTCTGCCAGTGTGTCCTCGGATCTTTATGCGTTGGGCATTTTGTTGTACGAAATGCTGACGGATGAAAAGCCTTTCCAAGGCGAAAGTCTGAGCGATATATTGACCGGGCACATGTTTAATCCGGCTCCGCCTTTGCCGAATCATTTGGCTGTTTATCAGCCTTTGTTAAGCCAGCTGTTGATAAAGTCATCAGAACACAGATTACGTTCAGCACGACTGGTGTTGTCCGGTTTGGATAAAATAAGTGGTTGACTCTCAATGGGTGACTATGGTTACTTGGCATGATGATTGATTTCCGGAATTTTTTTACTCATGAGCGAGCAGCAGAAACCACAGGGTACTTCTCAGGCCGAGAATAGCAAAACGTTTTGTGCACTTAACATTTTTAAATGGGTAGCTATGTTACTGATGTTTAGCATTGCATTCGGTGAGTTTTATATGCGGAGTGCTGATGATGTTAATTGGGTCTTTATTGGTTTTTGTGTGGTGTTCGGGCTGCTTCTGTTATGGGTCGGGCATATTTTGGCGCAGCACTCAATCGCTGCGGATCAGGCTTATAGACGAAGTAAGTCAGCTAAGCGTAAAGTAAAAAGAAGTCATTCATAAATCTGTTATATCTATAACCAGCCTGTTTCAGGTAGGTTTGTATGCGGTTATATTCAGGGTGTGTTTTGCTTTGAGTAGGGGGCGTCGCCAGCTGAGGGGTTAGGGCGATGTAAACAGTTTAATATCATCACAGCTAATAACAAAAATTATTATGTTACGTTTTCTATTGTTGTTTCTTGTTGCTCAGGCCGTTTTGTTCGGTGTTGAGATCTTACAGCCTGTACAGCAGGCAATTATTCTGCCATGGACAGGCCTTCTGGCCGACATTAGTGGTTGGCTGATGTCATTTTTTGATGGAAATGTACAGACCTACGGCAAGGTGATCCGGAGTGAGGTCAACGGCTTTGCTGTTTCGATTGAGCCGGGCTGTAATGGTGTCGAGGCGATGATTGTATTGCTGGCTGCTATTCTTGCCTTTCCTGCTCCCTGGTCACACAAGCTTAAAGGTTTGTTCTGGGGGTTTATTGCCATTCAGGGGCTGAATTTGCTGCGTATTATTAGCTTGTTCTACCTTGGGCAATGGAGTAAGGAGCTGTTCGACTGGGCGCACCTGTACATCTGGCAGGCATTGATTATGCTGGATGCATTGGTTGTATTTCTGATCTGGATTCGTTATTTGCCGGAAGAAGATAAGCATGATGAGCCGCCTGCGCCGGATACTACCGGATTAGAGGTAGCGGTATGACCGGAAGGCCTTTGCATCGCTTTATGTTGGGGGTGCTGGTTTTTTTTCCCATAACATTTTTTGTCTGGTATTTAACGGCGACTTTTCACTTGGCGCCTGTTGCCTTGGTCACGGAGTGGGTCGTGAATGTATTGGCTCCGGATAGTCTTATGTGGCTGAAGCTGGATGGGCATACGCTGGTGATAGCTTCTAATTTTGGGTCCGATCAGGCCGGTCGTATCGTTTCCCCGCCACAAAATGGTGATTTGTTGGGTTTTCACCATAATCCTTTGGTTTACTGCTATAGCTTGCCTTTGCTGATGGCGCTAATTCTGGCGACGCCCGGGGATGATAAATGGCTTAACCTGATATGGGGTGCTTTGTTGATCTTTCCTACTGAAGTTTTCAGTATGGTGTTCAGTGTGCTAAAGGTACTGACTTTTGATGTGGGCGCGGCATTTCAGGCGCAGCAGGCATTTACGCCTCTGAAGGCCGATATGGTTGCGATGGCTTATCAGGTTGGGGCACTGGTATTGCCGATGATTGCACCGTTGTTGATCTGGATAGGATTGCACCGCCGTTTTATGATTGAATTGGCACCGCAGCTAAATCGTGTATTTGCACATTAGCCCAGAAATTTTCAGGCAGAATAAAGACACGGGATTGTTCTTTACCTTCGGTGTGCCTGACGCAACAGGCGGGTTCCGGCGGCATAGTGACGAGTGGTTTTGTCTGGTGTTTATTCATGTCTTCCAGCGGGGCCAGCCAGTCTTTTTTCTTCAGCTGGCTGTAGTTTATGCCGTGTTCTGCTGAGTTATCGCTGTAATTATGCCAATGTCCATGCAGGTGATTCGGGTGAGTGAAGGTGGTTTCTGCTTTAATGTCCGGTGGGTAGAATAAACGACCTTTTATGATGCAGGCGTATTCATCCACATCATAAGGCACCAAACCCGGGTACTTGCGACTGAGTTGTGTTTGGTGGCTACATAAGTGATCGAATTTTTTATCCAGTCGATCCTTTAATCCCGGGCCATGCCAGTTGGCCATATGATTGAGTCCGTCCTTTCCCAGATAAAACTTCACCGCGACTTCTATGTGAATAATTTTTCCGGTATTCAGGTCTCTGACTAAGTAGTCGATTTCGCCCAGCGTTGTGTGCTGATTTCTTAGCGGGAACTGGTTGAGTAATAGTTCATAACCGGGTGTTGTTTGTAGCCAGAAAGCCATCAGCGTTTCAAAATAATGTCCCAACCGGTGTGACTTGAGTTTTTCCAGGGCAGCTTCCAGTTCAGCTGGATTTTCATCCAGTTGCTGTAATTGAGGACGGTATGTTTGATATTCCTGCTCAAATTTTTCTGCACCCCACCAATTTGTTCCTGCGATGAAGCCACTAATCATTGGCGGGCTTCGGATGACCCAGGCCAAATCCTGTACACAGCGATGTTTGAAGTGTTCAGTCATTTGCCCAAATCAGGTTTTTTTGCATGGTGTTTCCAGCTTCGCAAATCAACTACTGTCTCACTACTTGAGTGCTGGTTGTGCGAGCTGCCTAGCAGTACCGCCGGGTTGCCATCAATAAACTCACTAATCAGCCGTAGCTTAAGGCTGTTGGGGTAGAGCGTGCTGACCTGGTCATTTTCCAAAGCATCCGCTTCTTCCTTAGTCAATGAATTGACGAGTAATTCCCAGCGCTGAGTCAGCGTTTCCTGTAGTTGATCCCGGTTCTTTTCCAGGCGGGACAAAGCGTCTTCGGGCAGTGATTCCAGATAGGCGTCCAGATTCTCCATCACATTATCGTTGTGCACATCATCCAGTGTGTCGATGATGTCCTGCAGCCATTCCTTCTCAGCTTCATGTGCAAAGTGATCACTGGTTTTTGTGGCCTGACCATTGGTGACCATGTTATTTTTAGTGCCGTGTTTTTGCCAGAGGATATTGAGTCGCTGAGTATATTGGTGCAGGTAGTGTGTCGCGCTTTCTTCTGTATTCTCTTTGTCAGTATCCGCCGACTGTTTGTCGTTATTCGCAGTGAAGGACACAGGGGGGATGTGTGAACTGCTCAGGCAGGCCTGATAAAGCGTACTGACATATTGGAAAGCATCAAAGGTGAACGACACGATGTTTTCGTCGAAGTCGTCGGCTTCGGGGCTTAATTCCAGGCTGAGAAAAGGTTCATAGTGCTCAAATATAATATCCCAGCTGATTTCGCCGTCATGGTGCCGGACTACCACATTAGATTCGATCTGAAAGTCGGGGTTATCCGGTGAGGTGCTGACTATCAGGTATTCGCCGGGGCTTCTGGCGCTGTCGACCAGTGCACTAAAGTCGATAAACTCCAGAGGTGCATTAAATACCTGTGCAGGGCTTTGGTAATTATCCTGCACGCTCAGGTAAGTGCGGGGGTAACCCCCTTCGAGTACAAACATCATTGAAAGGCTTTGATTCATGGACGAATTGTATCATTCAAATGCTGGTTTCTGCATTGGTAGTAGCTGTAGTGGTGGTAAATGATCTATGCTTTGTTGCGTAGCGCCGGGTGTCAGTTGTTGTGGCTGCCGGATAAGCTTGGCCTGATGCAGTTTTATGTGTCTGGTTTTATTGGTAATTAGGATTAAGTATGGTTGAGTGGATATTAAATCGTGTTGGCGATGTTTTGCTGGCGTTATTGATTATGGTGATCACGATATGGTGTTTGTTAACTCAGCCCGTTTTATCTTTTTCATCAGGTAACTCACCAGAGCTGGGCATGGATCCGGAGCTGTTAGGCAGTCGTATACTTGAAATGGCTTCTGTCGCAGAAACGCAGGCGGATCAACAGTCGCGATTTGATGCAACTGCAGCGTATTTGTCAGAGAATTTGAGTAATGCGGGTGTTGTGGATGTGGCGGATCGTGGTGAAAATCTGCATATTATTCATTTGCAAATGGGTAGTCAGAAAAAGCGTAAGTTATTCATTGGTATGCACTATGTGGTAACGGCGAATCAAATTCCTGAAATTATTCGCACAGCGGTCAGCCTGGTTGAGCTGACTAATTTGTTGGCCGCGCAGGATCAAATGAATATGCAGCTGGACCTGACTATTTTTCTGCATAAAGACGATGAGCGTAGTCAGCTTTATGAAACCTTGTCTGATGCAAGTGTTTATCATGTTGATCAGCTAACATTGAAGCGTAAAGCTGATGATATTGGTTTGTTATTTACGCCGGGCTTGCGGATTCCTGATGCTGTCTATGCTACTGAGCAATGGCGTTATTTTGACCTTTTACTGCCTTCAACCCGTACTGAACTCAGTATATTCGGACGGCTTAGAGATGTCTGGCAGCTACGGTATTTGAAGGTAGGTTTGAATTCACAAGGTATGTCATCTGTTAATTCTTTGAGTATTCCTGTTAATTTCCCCGGTGCAAGTGATTCTCCGCTGAAGTTTTATTGGGAGCGTGATTTACCGGTAATGTTGGTCAGATCTAATGCACTAAAAATAAAAAATAGTTATGATTCCTATTCAAAATTCATATCCGCGCTATTTGGATTAATAAAAAATGGCGGTTAATTAAGCTAAATGCTGCACTTTAACGCATTAATTAAGGTGTAGCTCTCATTGAATTAGGGCTTTTTCTATTTTTTTCTGGTATAAATCTCCTCAGCCGATCGGGCAATCGCTGCTTTACTGTGTATTTACGCAGTAAAGGGGAGGAAAGTCCGGGCTCCATAGGGTAGGACGCCAGGTAACGCCTGGGCAGCGCAAGCTGACGGAAAGTGCCACAGAAAATATACCGCCTGATGGTCTGATTTACTTCAGTCTTCAGGTAAGGGTGAAATGGTGCGGTAAGAGCGCACCGCGCAGTCGGCAACGATTGTGGCAGGGTAAACCCCGTCCGGAGCAAGACCAAATAGGAATGCGCTGGTGTGACCCGCACTGCATTCGGGTAGGTTGCTAAAGAGGTGTGGCGACACACTTCGTAGATGAATGATTGTCCTCGACAGAACCCGGCTTACAGATCGGCTATTTTTCTGCTTTTATTTTGCGCATAAAGCATTAACTTAAAGTAATTTATCGTTAATGCTGCGTAAATCCTTGATTTTTTTCTCTCCATAATAAATTCTATGAGAAATTCCTTGCTTATTTATTGCCAAGTTCCTGCTGTTTAAGGGGTTTTTCCCTTATTTTATTGACAGTGTGGGGAAGAGTTTCTATCATTTGGGTATTAGTGGCGAAAAGTGGTGGAAAGTGGTTTATTTTGTCTTTCGGTGGGCCGGGAAGGTGAATCACTCAATATAAATGTTTCGTGGTATATCGAATATCTCAATTGATGTAAAAGGCCGTCTGTCTATGCCGGCGAAGTATCGTGAAGCCATTGCGGAAAGTGCGGCGGGGCAAATCGTCGTCACTGTTGATCATATGGATAAGTGCCTGTTGGTCTACCCGATGGATCATTGGGAAAAAGTTGAGCGTACCTTGATGGGCCTGCCAAACATGAATCGTCGGGTGCGTAATATGCAGCGCCTGATTCTGGGGCATGCTGCGGAATTAGAGTTGGATGGACAGGGACGTATATTATTGCCTGCGCCTTTACGTGATTATGCCGGATTGGGTAAGAAAGCAGTGTTAGTGGGTCAGGCAACAAAATTTGAATTGTGGGATGCAGATGTTTGGGCAGAGGCCCGTGATAGCTGGCTAGAAGAGGCTCAGTCTGATGATGATGAGGCGAATGCACTTCTTGACCAGGTTTCTATGTAATGCAGCCTGAATCGCTATTTGATCATGAAACCGTGCTGCTTGGCGAAGCGGTTCTGGCACTTGATATAAAGCCCTCTGGTGTGTATGTCGATGGTACCTACGGTCGGGGTGGGCACTCTGAACGAATTCTTTCTCAACTGGGTAATGCTGGTCGCCTGGTAGTGGTTGATAAAGATCCTGAAGCGATTGCGGATGCGCAAGCGAAGTATGCCTCAGATAGCCGGGTAAGTGTCTGGCAGGGTTCGTTCCGTGATTTTTCGGTGGCGGTGACAGCTGCTGGTGTTGAGAGTGGTAAAATTGATGGTTTATTGTTAGATCTGGGTGTGTCATCGCCTCAGTTAGATGATGCAAGTCGCGGTTTCAGCTTCATGCGTGAAGGTGGGCTGGATATGCGAATGAACCCCGATGAAGGTGTCAGTGCTGCTCAATGGTTGTTTGAGAGTACTGAAAAAGAAATAGCTGATGTTTTGTGGCGATATGGTGAGGAGCGGTTTTCCAAACGTATAGCCCGGGCAATCAAATCCAAGTGTGCGGAAAAGGAAAAGCCGCTGGAGACCACTTTGGAGTTAGCTGACCTGATTGTGGCAGCAACTCCCAATAAACGTGAGCCAGGTAAGCACCCTGCCACACGGAGTTTTCAGGCTATACGTATAAAAATAAATCAGGAGCTGGAAGATGTTGAGCAGTGTTTGCATCGTGCAGTTGATTCACTATTACCGAATGGGCGCTTGGTCGTGATTAGTTTTCATTCTCTGGAAGATCGGGTCGTTAAGCACTTTATGCGGGATATGTCCCGTACTCCCCGTTTACCCAAAGGGTTGCCCGTTCCTGATTCAGAAATTCCGGCGCGTATGCGTTTAATCGGTAAAGCATCAAAAGCATCACAGGGTGAGGTGTCGGTTAATCCCCGCTCCCGTAGTGCGATTATGCGTGTTGCTGAAATGAACGCACCGGCGGTTTGATATGGGGCGTTGGGAATTTGGGGGGGTAGCTGCTCTCTATGTGTTGGTGGTAGTCATGGCGGTGATGGTGGTGGCCAACCGGCACCATGCGCGACAGCTTTTTGTGGAATACCAGCAACTGGAAAAAGAACGGGATGTATTGAATGCCAGCTGGAGTCGTTTGACACTGGAGCGTAGTACCCGCCTTAATCAGGTTTATGTCGAACGTCGCGCCAAGCGTGAATTAGGTATGAATAAACCTTCATCTGACAACATCAGGATTATCAGAGAATGAGTCGTCGCAAAGTGGTATCACCTATTTTTCAGGGAAGACGTTTTTTCCTGATGCTGGCGTTGATCTCCGTAATTGGGGTGCTGATGCTGCGTGCTGCCTGGTTAGAAGTTTATCAGCAGGAGATGCTTCAGGAGCAAGCAGGTAAGCGTCAGAACAGGATAGTCTCTGTTGCAGCTTACCGTGGGATGATTACTGACCGCAATGGCGAGCCAATGGCGGTTTCTTCTCCGGTGGAGTCCTTGTGGTGTAACCCAAAAAAATTATTGGCCGTCTATAAAGAGCTGCGTGACGAGTTTGATGTTGCGACTCAACAGGCGGCTGAGGCTGAGGACGAAGATGCCTCTGCCAGTGCTCACGTGGCCGGTTTGCGTTTTACTAAGCTCAAGGAGGGTTTGGGGCGGATTGAGGAGGTGCTGGAGCTGGAGGCTGGTGAGTTGCTGGATAAGCTGGAAGGTGCTGGTGATAAACACTTTTTTTATCTGGGACGGCATTTGCCGCCTGAGCTGGCTGATGAAGTGTTGGAATTGGATTTGCCCGGCGTTGCGAGTACCTCTGAATACCGCCGTTTTTACCCTTTAGCTGAAACATCCGGTCACGTGGTCGGAATGACTAATATTGATGGTGTCGGGCTTGAGGGCGTGGAAAAAGCCATGAACGACCATCTGGCTGGTCGCAATGGTAAGAAACGTGTGGTGCTGGATGGCCGCAGGCGGGTTATTGAAAATATTGAAAGTATTGAAGATATGGTGCCAGGGCAATCGGCACAGCTGAGTATTGATCAGCGCATTCAGTACATGGCTTACAAAGCGCTAAAAACTCAGGTTTACAAGCTCAAGGCACAGGCCGGTTCTCTGGTAGTGTTGGACGCGCGCAGTGGCGAAATTCTGGCGATGGCAAACCTGCCATCATTTAACCCCAATAACCGTAAGCAGCTTGAGGCTTACCGCTACCGGAATCGTGCAGTCACCGATAAGTTTGAACCGGGTTCAACATTAAAGCCGCTGACGATTGCTGCTGCCTTAGAGGCCAGAGTGATCGGTGCTGATGTTGAAATAAATACTTCGCCGGGTCATCTGACTTTTGGTAAGTATACGATAAGAGATCCGGGGAACTATGGTTCACTTTCGTTGGGCGCGATTCTGTCGAAGTCCAGTAATGTGGGCGCCAGCCGTGTAGCCCTTCTGATGAATCCGCGTGATCACTGGATGTTTTTGAATCGTGTGGGTTTCGGGCGGGTGCCCAATGCCGGGCTTTCCGGTGAGACCAGTGGTCAGTTAGGTAACTATAGTAAATGGGGCAAGGTTGACCGTGCTTCGCATGGTTATGGTTATGGTTTGTCAACCAGTTTGCTGCAAATTACTCATGCTTATTCGCCCTTCGCTGCTGATGGTAAATTGATGCCAGCCACCATTTACAAGCGTAATGAGCCTGTGCCGGGGCAACAAGTGATGTCCCGCGAAACTGCGCATACTGTTCTGAAGATGATGGAATCAGTGGTTCAGGAAGGTGGCACAGGTAAGCGCGCGATGGTGGATGGCTATCGGGTAGCCGGTAAGACCGGTACAGCCTATAAATACATCAATGGCAAGTACCGTAAAGATAAGTACCTCACCAGTTTTATCGGTATTGCGCCAGCCAGCCAGCCAAGGTTAGTGGTTGCTGTGCAGATTGATGAGCCTAAGCTGGATAGCAGTGGTGGTCGTGCTGCTGCGCCGGTATTTTCTAAAGTGATGACTGAATCTCTCCGCTTGTTGGATGTTCCGCCGGATGATTTGCCGGAAGTGAAACAGGCTGAAACGATGACCTCAACAAAGGAGGGTGCTACATGATGTTGCTTTCCGCTTGTGTTGATTTTGAACTACCAGATACTCTGAAAAAGACAGAGGTATCTGGTTTTTCGTTAGATAACCGTCAAATTATTCCCGGCATGGTGTTTGTTGCTTTAAAAGGCACACAAACACACGGGCTGAAATATGCCGAAGCTGCCGTTCAGGCGGGTGCTTCTGCTGTTTTGTATGAACCGGAAGGTGCCGGTGTTATTCCGGCGTTATCTGTGCCGGTTCTGGCTGTTCCCGGTTTGGTTGATTGTTTGGGTGTGATGGCCGCACTTTTTTATGGACAACCCTCACGAGCCTTATCTGTGGTTGGTGTTACCGGCACAGATGGTAAAACATCGGTTACTCATTTTATCGCTGAGGCACAAAATGCCCTGAATACAAAGACAGCAGTGCTGGGTACGATCGGTATTGGTAAGCCCGGTGAGTTAGTCGCCGCGACACATACCACGCCCGATGCAGTGCAGGTACAGGCGCGATTACGCTCGCTGGCTGAACAGAGTTTTAAGTCGGTTGCGATGGAGGTGTCGTCACACGCACTGGATCAGGCGCGGGTGGCGGGTGTTGAGTTTGATATTGCCGTGCTGACTAATCTGACCCGTGATCATTTGGATTATCATGGTACGGTTGCCGCTTATGCAGCAGCGAAGCGGCGTTTGTTTCACTGGGATGGATTGAAGTGTGCCGTGTTGAATCTTGATGATGCGTTCGGTCGTGAATTGGCGGCAGAACTGACGGGGCAGGACTGTCAGGTCATTGCTTATGGTGTGGGTGATCCGGTGGATTATCCGGCGAATGCAGTGGTTGCCTCTGAAGTCCGTTTTGATCACAGCGGCATTACTGCAAAAATTGCTTCGCCGTGGGGATTGGGGGAGCTTCATGCCCCGGTGCTCGGGCGTTTTAATCTGGAAAATTTATTAGCTACCCTAGCTGTTTTATTGGCTCAGGGTATTGCGCTTTCTTCGGCCTTGACTGCGCTACAGCAAGTAAAAACTGTGCCAGGACGCATGGAACGGGTGCAGGCACATAGCTCGCAGCAAGATATATTGGTGGTGGTGGATTATGCGCATACGCCGGGTGCATTGCAATCTGTGTTGAGTGCTTTGAAGGGACATGTCCGGCAACGCTTGATTTGCGTATTTGGCTGCGGCGGTGATCGTGATGCTGGTAAACGTCCCTTAATGGCAGCTATTGCTGAGCAATTGGCTGATGTGGTGATTGTCACTGATGATAATCCCCGTACTGAGTCAGCGGAGCAGATATTTGCCGGTATTCGTGGTGGTTTTGATCATCCTGATGCAGTGGTTTTTGAACATAGTCGCGCTAAGGCCATCCGTCAGGCGATTGGTTTGGCGGCAGCAGGTGATGTAGTGCTGATTGCCGGAAAAGGCCACGAAACAGTACAGGTGGTTCAGCAGGAAAACATACCTTTTGATGATCGTGAGCAGGCGGCTATCGCGCTACAGGAGCGTGCAGCATGACATGGCTGACGTTGTTTGAGCTGGCTGATATGTGCGGTGGCGCGCTGCGCGGTATTACGGATGAGGCGGCAGGTGCATTAAACATCGTGCGTGTTGAACGTGATTCGCGTCAGGTAGCCGCAGGTGACTTGTTTCTGGCATTGAAAGGTGAAAATTTCGATGCGCATGATTTTGTGCCTGATGTGGTTGGCCTCGCCAGTGCTACGCTGGTTGAACATTATGTAGAAGCTGATATTCCTCAGGTGGTTGTCAGCGATGTGCGTTACGCCATGGGGCAGTTGGGTGTCGCCTGGCGCAATTGTTTTAGCCGTCCGGTGATTGCATTGACCGGCAGTAACGGCAAGACCACGCTGAAAGAAATGATTACGGCGATTTTATCAGAGAGTGGCAGCACGCATTCGACCCGTGGCAATCTGAATAATGATCTGGGTGTGCCATTGACCTTGTATGAATTGCGTCCGGGGCAGCACGATTATGCGGTCATTGAAATGGGAGCGAATCATTTTGGTGAAATTGAGTACCTGGCGAATTTGGTCAGACCCGATGTGGCTGTGCTGAATAATGCCGGTGCTGCGCACCTGGAAGGTTTTGGTAGTGTGGCGGGTGTTGCCCGTGCGAAAGGGGAAATTTTTTCGGGGCTGAGTGATGCTGCGGTTGCGATCATTAATGCCGATGATGATTATGCTGAGTATTGGCGTGAGCTGAATAAGTCGCGTCGTGTGATCAGTTTCGGTATGGATAATACGACTGCAAATGTAAAAGGCGTCAGTGGCAATAATGGTCTATTGTTGATGGGGTTTGAAAACCAGAGTGTCGAAGTAAATCTGCCTCTGTTAGGTAAGCACAACGCGATGAATGCGTTGGCTGCGGCTGCGGCTGTTTTGCCGTTGGGCATCAGGTTGGAGGCTGTGAAAGCCGGGCTTGAAAAATTACAACCGGTTCAGGGGCGCTTGTGCCCTTTACGTGGTTCAGGCGGAGAATTAATAATAGATGACACCTATAACGCTAATCCAAGCTCTGCGCTGGCGGCGATACGGGTGTTAGCACAACAAAATGGACGGACGTTGCTGGTGCTGGGTGATATGGGTGAGTTGGGTGTGGACGGCATGGATATGCATGCTGAGATAGGGCGGCAGGCTGCGCTGTTGGGTATTGATGCTTTGTATGGCATCGGCGAAATGAGCGTAGCGGCTTGTGATGCTTTTGGTTCGGGTGCTGTTGCCTGTCATGATATGGATGAATTGTTGAAGTTACTGAATACGTTACAGTTAAATGAGAATAATAGCGTATTGGTGAAAGGCTCCCGTAGCGCACGTATGGAGCGCGTGGTAGATGCCCTGGTTAAGCAGGAGGTAGCTGCCTGATGCTAGTCCTGTTATTTGACTATCTGAGTCAGTTTTATAGCGGATTCAATGTGTTTCAGTACCTGACACTCCGGGCAATCATGGGCGTTGTTACCGCGCTATGTATTTCGCTTTGGTTCGGGCCGGGCATGATCCGCATGTTGACCCAGTTTAAAATTGGTCAATATATCCGTGAAGAAGGGCCGGAAAGCCACCTGGTGAAAGCCGGTACACCTACTATGGGGGGTGTGCTGATCCTGATAGCTATTCTTGCATCAACATTATTATGGGCTGATTTGAGTAACCGCTATACATGGGTGGTCATGGCTGTGACCGCCGGATTCGGTTTTATAGGTGGCCTGGATGATTACCTGAAACTGAAACGGCGGCAAAACCTGGGGTTGACCGCAAAACAAAAATACATTGGTTTGAGCCTGGTTGGTTTTTTGACGGCCTTTTATTTATTTTATTCAGCACCGTCAGTGACAGAAACCACGCTTTATTTGCCAATCTTTAAAGAAGCACATGTCAATCTGGGTTGGCTGTTTATTCCCTGGGTTTATATCGTCATCGTGGGCGCAAGTAATGCTGTTAATTTGACGGATGGCCTGGATGGTCTGGCGATTATGCCAACGATTCTGGTGGCGGGTGGCTTGGGTATTTTTGCCTATGTCAGCGGTCATGCCGTGATTGCAGATTATTTGGGTGTGCCAAAGGTTACCGGTGTAGGTGAGGTGGTCATCTTCTGCGGCGCGATTTTTGGTGCGGGCTTGGGTTTTCTCTGGTTTAACTCGTATCCGGCTCAGGTCTTTATGGGCGACGTGGGTGCGCTGGGCTTAGGTGCTGCACTGGGTATCATTGCCGTTGTGGTTCGCCAGGAAATTGTACTGGCCATTATGGGGGGTGTGTTTGTTCTGGAGGCCTTATCGGTGATTTTGCAGGTAGGTTATTTCAAAGCAAGCGGTGGTAAGCGGATTTTTCGCATGGCGCCATTGCATCACCACTATGAAAAGAAGGGATGGCCTGAGCCTAAGGTGATTGTTCGTTTTTGGATCATTACGGTGGTATTGGTAATGATCGGTTTAGCTACATTGAAGGTGCGTTAAGCAGATGACTGTGCATGCTCACAATTTGGAAATGCTGATTGTTGGTCTTGGGCCAACCGGTCTTTCTGTTGCCCGGCATTTGGGGCGGCAGGGGGTTGCATTTGCGGTGACTGACAGTCGTACTAACCCACCGGGTATGGAAGCTTTGCAGCGTGAATTCCCTGAAGCTCCCTGCGATTTTGGCGGTTTTAATGAAACCTTCTTTGCACCGGCGAAATGTTTGGTAGTGAGTCCGGGAGTAGCTGTGAGCACGCCAGTGATTAAGGCCGCCCATGAGCGCGGTGTCGAAATTATGGGTGATGTAGAGTTATTTGTGCGTGCAGCACAAGCACCGATTATTGCGATTACCGGCTCCAATGGTAAAAGCAGTGTTACCAAGCTGGTCGAGCTGATGGCACACAAGGCCGGAATGAGCTGCTACGCGATTGGTAATATTGGCCGCTTCGTGATGGACGTGTTGACTGATCCGGTACCGGATTTGTATGTCATGGAGTTATCCAGTTTTCAGCTGGAAACTACGCAATCGCTGCATGCGGTTTCTGCCACCGTATTGAATGTCTGTGAAGACCACCTGGATCGTTATGATAGTTTTGCAGCTTATGCAGCAGTTAAAGCGATTATTTTTCAGAATTGTGCGAATCCTGTGTTAAACCGCGAAGATGTGGTCGTTATGCAAATGGCTGATTCTGATGGTTTTAGTGGTATGGTAACCACCTTTGGGGCAGATGTGCCTGCTGAGGGGCAGTTCGGCATTCTGGAGCAAGCGGGTCGACGCTATTTTGCCAAAGGTTCGCGTTGTCTGATGGCCATTGATGAAATGCGTTTGCCCGGTGAGCACAATGCTGTTAATGCTTTAGCCGCGCTGGCTTTGGGTGAGCCTGCGGGTATTCCTGAGGCCGCTATGCTGGCCGCTATTCGTGAATTCAATGGTTTGCCGTATCGCACTGAATGGGTGCGTGAGCGTGCTGGCGTTAATTGGTTTAATGATTCTAAAGGTACCAATGTTGGCGCTACGGTGGCTGCACTGCAGGGATTGCCCGGAAAAACCGTGTTGATTGCCGGTGGAATGGGCAAAGGGGCTGATTTCTCTCCACTAACAAGTGTTGTTGCTGATCATGCCAGAGCAGTGGTGTTGATGGGTGAAGATGCTGGTTTGATGGCTGAAGTGATGCCGGAAAATATGCTGGTTGTTAAAGCGGGTTCAATGCAGGAAGCGGTAAGCCTCTCTGCTGATTTAGCACAGGCCGGTGATAATGTTCTGCTTTCTCCTGCCTGTGCCAGTTTCGATATGTTTGCAAATTATATGCAGCGCGGTGATGTATTCGCTGAAGCGGTCAGGGAGTTGTCGGTATGAGAATTGCCCGCGACTTCGAATCGATTAACTGGTCACGCTATGTTGACCGCGATTTACTACTGGCGCTGCTGGCACTGATTGGTATTGGCATTGTTATGTTGGGTTCGGCTTCACTTTGGGTGGCTGAACGCCAGTACGGTGATGCATTCCATTATTTGTACCGGCAGGTGGTATTTGTTGGTTTGGGGTCGCTGCTGGCGTTGGGTTTGTATCAGGTTAAAGTGAATTTCTGGCAGAGCTTGGGTGTGAAGTTATTGCCGATAGTGCTGCTGCTGTTGGTGTTAGTGTTGATTCCCGGTGTCGGTACTGAGGTTAAGGGTAGTCGCCGTTGGTTGAGTCTGGGGCCTATTGCTATTCAGGTCTCTGAGCTGGTGAAGTTAATCATGATTATGTACCTGGCAGGTTATCTGGTGCGTCATGGCAAAAATCTGTCGGAGTCTCCCTCCTATCAGCCATTAATTATTCCCTTGTTTGTCTTGGGTCTGACGGGTGGTTTGTTATTGCTGGAGCCGGATTTTGGCTCGACCGTAATCATTATCACCGTTGGCCTGGCCATGTTGTTTTTGGGTGGCGTGCCGATGAAACGGCTGGTGATTTTGTTTGTCGGTGCGGTGGTGGTGATGATTCCGCTGGCGATGATGGGTTATCGCGGCGCGCGGATTGAGGCCTATCTTAATCCATGGGCTTTCGAGAGTGGCAAGGGTTATCAGATGGTACATGCACTGATGTCGATTGGCGATGGCGGCTGGTTTGGTAATGGCCTGGGTGCTGGTGTGCAGAAATTATTTTATCTGCCGGAAGCGCATAACGATTTTATTTTTGCCGTATTAGCTGAAGAATTTGGTTTTATTGGCATGCTGGTGGTGCTGGCATTATTTGGTTGGTTGGTGTATCGCGCTTTTGCCATTGGCTTTCAGGCGGATAAACAAGGGCAACACTTTGGTGCCTACCTCGCTTATGGTATTGGTTTTTGGTTGGGATTTCAGGTGATTTTGCATGTGGGTGTGAATCTGGCCGTGCTACCGCCTAAGGGATTGACCTTGCCGTTAATCAGTTATGGCGGCAGTAGTTTGCTGGTGACACTGATGTCGATGGCCTTATTAATGCGTGTACACCGTGATACGCAAATTAGTTTGTTTGGCACCACGCAAAAAAAGACAAGGCGTCGCAAGCCAGCGGCGGTAAAAAAAAAGGCGGTAACTAATGCAAGCTAGGCGTCCGGTTCTTATTACAGCAGGCGGTACGGGTGGACATGTCTATCCTGGGCTGGCGGTGGCGCGTGCTTTGATGGCTCAGGATATTCCGGTTATCTGGATGGGTACGCATGCTGGCCTGGAAGCTAAAGTGATTCCTGAAGCGGGTATTGAAATGGCTTGGCTAACCGTGACTGGTTTGCGTGGTAAGGGTTTGAAGACACTGGTACAAGCGCCGTTTAAGTTGACCATGGCTTTATTTCAGTCAATCCGGATTATGCTGAAACATAAGCCTGCCGCTGTATTAGGTATGGGAGGATTTGTTGCAGGCCCCGGTGGTCTGGTCGCAGCGCTAATGGGTAAGCCGGTTATTATCCATGAGCAGAATGCTGTGCCGGGTCTAACCAATAAGTTGCTGGCCAGATTCAGTCGTCGTGTGCTGGAAGGTTTTCCGGGTACGTTTGCCCCAAGTGACAAGGTGCAGGCTACCGGTAATCCGGTGCGCATGGATATTGCTGAATTACCAACGCCGGTTGAGCGGCTGGCGGATCGTGATGATGAGCCGGTTCACGTGCTGATCATTGGCGGTAGTTTGGGCGCGGCAGCATTGAATGAAATGGTGCCGAAAGCTTTAGCGATGTTGCCGGAAAATGAACGGCCAATGGTTCGCCATCAGGCGGGTGCCCGCAACATTGATGCGGCACAAACACAATATAGAGAGTCAGCTGTTGACGCTGACGTGACCGCTTTTATAGTGGACATGGCTGAGGCCTATGGGTGGGCTGACTTAATTATATGCCGCGCCGGCGCATTAACCGTGGCGGAAGTCGCGGCTGCCGGTGTGGCTTCCATCCTGGTACCCTATCCATATGCGGTCGATGATCATCAGACCGCAAATGGCGCTTATCTCGCCGATCAAGGCGCAGCACAGCTGGTTCAGCAGCATGATCTGAGCCCGGAGAAACTGGCATCGATGCTTAAAGATTTATGTGCTGATCGTGGGCAGTTAATGAAAATGGGTATAACGGCCCGTAAGCTGGCTAAGCCTTATGCGACGATGCAGGTGGCTGCTATTTGTGCAGCTTATGCGGGTTATGATTTTAACGGAGAACAAAAACAACGATGAAAGCAGGAAGCGATCTTTTAGCCCGCAAGCGCATTAAACAGCTGCACTTTATTGGTATTGGTGGTGCCGGTATGGGTGGTATTGCTGAAGTGGTGTCCAATTTAGGTTATACCGTGACGGGTTCTGACCTTACTGAAAGTGCCATGACCCGGCGGTTGCAGGAGCAGGGTGTAACTGTATTTAAAGGTCATACTGCAGAGCAGGTTGCCGGTGCGGATGTCATTGTAGTGTCTACAGCTATTGATGTAACCAACCCCGAAATTCAGGCGGCTCGCGAACAGCGTATTCCGATTATTAAACGTGCTGAAATGTTGGCTGAGCTGATGCGCTTCCGTCATGGTATTGCCGTGGCCGGAACACATGGCAAGACGACAACCACCAGTTTAACGACTAGTTTATTAGTTGAAGGTGGTTTAGATCCGACTTATGTGATTGGCGGCAAGCTGATTAGCTCTGCGCGTAACTCTAAATTGGGTGAAGGTGAGTATCTGGTCGCAGAGGCGGATGAAAGTGATGCTTCCTTTTTGCATTTGCAGCCGATGCTGGCGGTGGTGACGAATATTGATGCAGATCATTTGTCGACGTATGACGGTGATTTTAACAAGTTGAAAGCGACCTTTATCGAGTTTCTGCATAACCTGCCGTTTTATGGCTTGGCGGTGTTGTGTGTGGATGATGAGCATATCCGTTCGATTCTGGAGGATGTGAATCGTCCGGTCATCACTTATGGTATTGAGCAGCCCGCCGATATTCGCGCGACTAATGTACGGTATGACGGTTCACAGAGTCACTTTCGTCTGGAATATGCCAGCGATGGCCGGACGATGGATCTGACACTGAATTTGCCGGGCGAGCACAATGTGCTGAATGCGCTGGCGGCGATTGCTGTAGCATCTGAGCTGGATGTCAGTGATGAGGCAATTGCTAAAGCATTGCGCGAATTTGAGGGCATTGGCCGTCGTTTTCAGTTGTATGGTGAAGTCAATTTCGGACGAGGCAAAGCCTTATTGGTCGATGATTACGGTCATCACCCGACTGAAATAGCTGCGACATTGCGAGCTGCGCGTAGTGCCTGGCCTGAGCGCCGTTTAGTACAGGTTTTCCAGCCACACCGTTATACCCGGACACGTGATTTATTTGAAGATTTTGCACAAGTATTGTCGGAAGTCGATGTGCTGGTGTTGCTGGATGTTTATGCGGCTAGTGAGCAGCCGATTGCCGGTGCTGACGGGCGTGCTTTAGCACGGGCCATTCGTGTGCGTGGCAAGGTAGATCCGATTTTTGTTTCTGAGGTCGAAGATGTGTCTGCTGTGCTACGTAATATTATGCAGGATGGTGATGTGGTACTGACTCAGGGTGCGGGTAGTGTGGGTGCTCTGGCTGCCAGTTTGCCAAAAGAACTGTCTGTCGACGGAGGTGAAGCGTGAGTGATATGAGTCGCTTTGGCCGGGTGGCAGTATTGCTGGGTGGCTTGAATGCTGAGCGTGAGGTATCACTGAATAGTGGTGCGGCAGTGCTGCGGGGTTTGCAGGAAGCGGGTGTCGATGCGCATGGTATTGACGTCGGTGAGGATATTATCGCGGTTTTGCAGTCCGGGAATTATGACCGGGTGTTCAATATTTTGCATGGCCGTGTCGGTGAGGATGGTGTAATTCAGGGTGCTTTGGAGTTGCTTGGCATCCCCTATACCGGTTGTGGTGTGATGGCATCTGCGCTGTGTATGGACAAGTTAATGACTAAGCGCGTCTGGCTGGGAGCAGGTTTACCTACACCTGAGCACCGGATTTTAACCGAAGAGACTGATTTTGATGCAATAGTTGCTGAACTGGGGTTACCGTTGGCAGTGAAGCCGGTACGTGAAGGCTCCAGTGTTGGTATTAGTAAAGTGACTCGGGCAGAGCAGTTAAAACCAGCATTTGAGTTAGCGGTAAAGTCTGATCCGGTGGTAATGGCCGAACAATGGATTGTGGGTGATGAATATACAGTCAGCATGTTGGATGGTGAGGCGTTACCTGTCATTCGTATTGAGCCGGAAGGCGATATTTATGACTATGAAGCGAAATACCTGTCGGATAACACGCAATACCATTGTCCCTGCGGCCTGAGTGCCGGTGATGAGTTGACCATGCAACAATTGGCGCAAAAGGCATTTGCGGCACTGGATGGTGAAAGCTGGGGGCGGGTTGATTTAATGCGTGGTGAAGATGGTCGCAATTGGTTAATCGAAGTGAATACTAATCCCGGAATGACTGATCATAGTTTGGTGCCAAAAGCGGCTAAACAGGTGGGTTATAACTTTAGCCAATTAGTGGTACGGATTCTGGAGACGACGTTGTAATGGTCACAAGGGCACGAGGCCAAAAGCAGGGTGTGAAGCCGAAGCCGGTGAAGCGACCCGCACCGAAAGCTGCTGTGCGGAAGAGAGCACCTGTTCGTAAGAAAGCGCCCGTTGCCCGGCGACAACAGAATGTTGCTACCCGGTCGCAGCAGAAAAAGCCCGCTTGGTCTGTCACGCTGACGCCACGGATTCTGAATGTTTTGTCAGTTGGAGCAGTATTCCTGGTTTTGTTGGGCGGTGGCATGTGGCTGAGTACCTGGTTGAATAATCCGGAAAACCTGCTGATTGAGAAGGTTGAGTGGAAAGGGGATGTGAATCACCTGACGCAGACAGAGTTGGATACGTTAATTGAGCCTTACACTGCCACTAATTTGTATTTGTTGGATGCCAGTATGCTGGAACAAACGCTTGAAGCTCATCCTTGGGTGCGTTCAGTCAGCTTGCATAAGGTTTGGCCGGAGCAGCTGATTATCAATCTGGAAGAACAATTTCCGGTGGCCTTCTGGGGGCAGAAACATTTGTTAAACCAGTTTGGTGAGGTTTTTGAAGGGGAGTTGCCCGCTAAGGCAGAGATTTTCCCGACCATTTTTAGCCCGATTGAGAAAGGGCGTGCAATGGCTGAGCGCTATGTGGAGCTGATGCAAATGCTTGATGGACTCGGTTTAGAAATTGTTGAGCTGACTGAAGATGAAAGTGGTTCGTGGCGGATGAAATTTCGTCAGGGGCAGGAAATTATCTTGGGTCGTAAGGAGCAGAAGAAGCGTGTGAAGCGTTTCAGGGTGGGCTACATGCAGGAGTTAAGTGCGAAGTTTGAAGACATTCGCCGGGTTGATCTGCGGTATACCAATGGTTTTGCAGTTGAATGGAAGCAGGGTTCCGGTCATGCCGGAGCTGTAGGATCTCCGGGGATAATGATGCCGGAGCGGCTCGGGAGTTAATTTATGTCGAAAAAAGTTGAGCAGGACACGATTGTTGCGCTGGATATAGGTACTTCAAAGGTGGTTGCCTTGGTGGGTAGTATTACCGACGAGGGCGGACTTGAAGTGATTGGTATTGGTGCTTACCCGTCCCGTGGTTTAAAAAAGGGTGTGGTAGTTAACATTGAATCGACTATTCAATCGATCCAGCGGGCTGTAGAAGAAGCTGAATTAATGTCCGGCATGCAGATTGATTCTGTTTATGTCGGTATCGCCGGTAGCCACGTGCGCAGTTTAAATTCACATGGAATTGTGGCGATCAAAGACAAGGAAGTCACTTCTTTTGATGTTGACCGGGTAATGGATGCGGCGCGGGCAGTGGCCATCCCGGCAGATCAGCGGATTTTACATGTTCTGCCTCAGGAATATGTCATTGATCAGCAGGAAGGTATCCGTGAACCGATCGGCATGTCCGGCGTGCGCCTGGAAGCACGGGTACATCTGGTCACTGCCGCACACAGTGCCGCACAGAATATCGTCAAGTGTGTTGAGCGTTGTGGTTTGCGGGTCGAGGATATTATTCTGGAGCAGGTAGCTTCCAGTTATGCGGTTTTGGAAGAAGATGAAAAAGAGCTGGGCGTTTGTCTCGTTGATATTGGTGGTGGTACCAGTGATATTGCGGTCTTTCTGAATGGCTCGATTCACCATACGGCCGTGATCCCGATTGCGGGTGATCAGGTAACAAATGATATTGCTGTCGCAGTCAGGACACCCACCCCGCATGCTGAAAAAATCAAGGTGCGTTTCGGGTCGGCATTGCGACAACTGGTTGAAGAAGAAGAGTTTGTAGAAGTGCCTGGAGTAGGCGAGCGTGAAGCACGCAGTCTCTCTACCCAGACACTGGCATCAGTGATCGAACCTCGTTATGAGGAGTTGTTTTCACTGGTGCTACAGGAATTACGCCGAAGTGGTTATGAGGAGCGTATCGGGGCAGGCATTGTGCTGACCGGCGGTACCTCCAAAATGCACGGCGTGGTCGATCTGGCAGAGGAGGTATTCCACATGCCGGTTCGGATTGGTATGCCGCGTGGCATTGGAGGGCTGCGTGGCGAAGTACAAGATCCTATCCACTCCACAGGGGTAGGTCTCTTGCTGTACGGATTAACGCAGCAGGCATACGGTGAAACCAGAACGTTTAGTACTCATGTTGAGTCGGAGAGTGTGTGGCAACGTTTGAAAAACTGGTTTAACGGAAATTTTTAATAGTACCGTAGTGTGGTAGATATTTTCAGTAAGCAAACCCCGCTGAATAGGGAATCTGGGTTTTAAGATTCTTAAAAATATTTACTGGTGTCTTTACATAGTTAGCAATTTTAAATTGGAGAACGGGCATGTTTGAATTAATGGATAATGTAGATAGTACCGCCGTTATTAAAGTGGTTGGTGTTGGTGGTGGTGGCGGAAATGCGGTAAAAAATATGCTGGAGTCCGGCATTGAAGGTGTTGAGTACATTTGTGCTAATACGGATGCGCAGGCCTTGCAGGGCAGTGGTGTCCAGACAGTATTGCAGTTAGGCAATTCTTTGACTAAAGGATTAGGCGCGGGTGCCAATCCGGAAGTGGGTCGTGAAGCGGCTCTGGAAGATCGTGAGCGCATTAAAGAACTGATTGCCGGTTCTGATATGCTGTTTATCACAGCTGGCATGGGGGGTGGTACCGGAACGGGTGCTGCACCGGTGGTGGCTGAAATTGCTAAAGATTTAGGTATTCTGACCGTGGCTGTAGTGACTAAGCCATTCCCGTTTGAAGGCCCTAAGCGCATGCGCTCTGCTGATGCGGGTATTGCCGAACTGGGTAAGCATGTTGACTCACTAATCACTATTCCTAATCAGAAGTTGCTGACTTCTTTGGGTAAGAATGTTTCTCTGCTGGATGCTTTTAAAGCAGCGAACAATGTACTGCTGAATGCAGTTCAGGGTATTGCAGAATTGATTACCCGCCCTGGTTTGATCAATGTGGATTTCGCGGATGTGCGCACAACGATGTCCGGCATGGGTGTTTCCATGATGGGTACGGGCCGTGCGCAGGGTGAAGAGCGTGCAGCTAAAGCAGCACAGGCCGCGATTTCAAGCCCGTTGTTGGAAGATGTGCGTCTGGACGGTGCACGTGGCATTCTGGTTAATATCACCGCTGGCCTCGACATGGGAATCCATGAGTTTGAGGAGGTGGGTGAAGTGATTCGTCAGTTTGCTTCTGATGATGCGACAGTCGTGGTTGGTACAGTTATCGATCCTGAGATGAGTGATGAAATTCGTGTCACGCTGGTTGCTACCGGTCTTGAAGATGATTCTGTCAGTGCTGCTGCCCCAGCGCCGAAAGCACAGGCTAAGCCACGCCCTGCTTTGCGTCCGGTTGAATTGGAAGAAGCTATCCCACAGAAAATTGCAGTGGGTGAAGGTCGTGCGACTTCAGGTCGTGGTGTGTATGAACAACGTGCCAGCTTTGAATCCGGTGTGTTGGATATTCCTGCGTTCCTGCGTAACCAGGCGGACTAAACTAAGCGTCTAAGCGTCAACTAATATGCCCGTATAGAGGCCGGTCCCATTAAGCCGGTCTCTGTCTAGATACGGTTAAGGTTTGTGATAGGTGGTTTGTGGGGTGTTGTGTCATTCAGCGTGAAGCT
>CACVAV010000112.1:34332-41307 GCA_902727945.1 uncultured Thiotrichaceae bacterium
CTAAGCGTCTAAGCGTCAACTAATATGCCCGTATAGAGGCCGGTCCCATTAAGCCGGTCTCTGTCTAGATACGGTTAAGGTTTGTGATAGGTGGTTTGTGGGGTGTTGTGTCATTCAGCGTGAAGCTAAAAAGTCGTTGCTAAACTGACTTTGAATGCTTCATATTACACTGTGCCACGTAATTTTATATGGCAGATGTGTTTGTAGTGACTAACAATATCAGGGCTGAACAACAGTGCTAAAACAACGTACTTTAAAAGAGTCGGTGTCCACTTTGGGTATCGGGCTCCATTCCGGTAAAAAAGTTTCCATGGTGTTGCGTCCGGCGGCTGTGAATACCGGTGTTGTATTTCGCAGAGTTGATCTTGACGGTTATCCGGAAATTGCTTTGCATCCTGAAATAGTCGGAGAAACCACGCTGTGTACAGCATTGGTTGACGGTGCTGTTAAAGTAGCAACGATTGAACATCTGCTATCTGCAATGGCAGGTTTGGGTATTGATAACGTCTATGTCGATATTGATGCGCCGGAAATTCCGATTATGGATGGTAGTGCCGCGCCGTTTCTTTATCTGCTGCTATCAGCGGGGATTGAAGAGCAAAAAGCAGCAAAACGTTTTATCCGCATTAAGCAGTCTGTTGAGTTTCATCGGGGTGATAGCTGGGCTTCATTAAAGCCTTATGACGGGTTCAAAGCATCCTTTGCTATTAATTTCAGTCATCCTGCGGTGAATGCGACCGGCCAGACTGTTGAGATAGATTTCTCTGATCAGCCTTATGCGAGTGAAATCGCACGCGCCCGTACCTTTGGGTTCATGAAAGACATTGAGTTGATGCGTTCAATGAGTCTTGGTTTAGGCGGTGGTCTGGATAATGCGATTGTGCTGGATGATTTTCGTGTGCTGAATCCGGATGGATTGCGCTATCAGGACGAATTCGTCCGTCATAAAGTATTAGATGCCATCGGCGACCTTTATACCTTGGGGCATGGCATTATTGGTGCGTTTCATGGCCACAAAGCAGGTCATGCTATTAATAATTTGTTAGTCCGCAAGTTGCTGGAACAGCCGGAAAGCTGGGAAATTGTAACCTTGGCTGCGGAAAAAAATCGTCAGGCTATCTTTTCTGATAACTATGTCCTGGCGGGTGTTTAGCCGGAAGGCATGTTCTATTACGTCTTTCAGGTATGCCCCGGTTTGTTCTGTGTGTATTCAATATTCAATGGCGTGTGTCAGTATCAATCAGTCGCTTCAAAGCCGCCTGTAATTCAGGGTCTGCAATTGAGTTAGCAATGCTCCTGACAACCTCTGTTGTCTGTGGACTGGCTTTTTTTCTGCTAATAGCTGCTCTTTTTCTTGCAAGTGGCAGGCTCATCACTTTAATATCCACTCCGATTATTCTTAGGCCAAGTTTGGTATTTATATGTTTACATAGCTGTTTCTCCATGAAACGGGCTTGGGTAGCGAGATGCGGATCATCTGTCAGGAGTGTCAGTCTGCGTCCCCGTATCATTGGCCAGACACGATTTTCCAGCGGCATCGAGACGAATTCCTCAATCGCCTGAGTCAGCTGGTCAAATTGATTCAGCCGTTGGCTGATAAAATTGCCTTTAATCAAATAATCAACTTTTTTCATACTATAGTATTGTTACCGGGTTACGCGCGATCAAAAAGAAATAACACGCACGTATTGTTTTTTTCTGTAGGGCTGTGCGAGTGTTGTTAAAATGAAAGTAATTTGTCTTAGTAGTGACGGTTCCCGCCGTGCTTCATTCAGTCTTAACCCGATCCTGCACCTGATGTTGCCGGCGGGAATCATAGCATTATTGATTATAGGCTTGTCAGTCAATCAAATGATGGGCTTGTATAAACTTGATGATACACCACAGCAGACTCTGTTGAGTCAGAATGAGGTCGGAAAAATTATTACGGCTTTGGAAGGGCAGATGGAAACGGTGTCTGAAATCCAGAAGACCTATGCGAACTATACGGTGGATGTCGATACCTTTTCGCAAAAGCTGGGATCGATGGAGGCTGAAATTATCCGCATCAATGCATTGGCCAAACGTGTTATTAAACGCGCCCGGCTTGATCCGGAGGAATTTGCTTTAGATGAAAGGCCGCCACAAGGTGGTTTGGATGAGGCTTATGTGCCGTCCGATACCCCGATGATTTCGACCAATGAGTTACTGGGTAGCTTTCAATCCATGGAATCACGTCTGGCTCAGCAGGCTAATATCCTCGACACGCTGTATCAGATGATGGAAGGCATTGCGATAGAAGATGAAGTATCCCCATCGCATGCACCGGTCAAAAAAGGCTATGTATCCTCAAAATTCGGTAAACGTCGTGATCCGTTTAATCGTCGCACACGTATGCACGGGGGGATTGACTTTGCAGGGCCGCATGGCACGGAGATTTATTCAGTAGCCGGTGGTGTGGTGTCTTTTGCAGGGCGTAAAGGTGGTTACGGGATTACTGTCGAGATTGATCATGGTGATGATCTGGTTAGTCGTTATGCGCATCTGGCAGCCGCGTTAGTGGAAAAAGGTTCTGTTGTCAACAAAGCCGATAAGATTGCGTTAATGGGCAGTACGGGGCGTTCAACCGGCCCTCATTTGCACCTTGAAATTCTTAATGCCGGTGAGCGGGTTAACCCCGAAAGTTACCTTAATCAGGCGGCTAAGTAATAATTCACCGTATAGTCGGCTATTGATTATATACTGGTAGTTATGCTGGGCGGGTAACGTCATCATGATGCGGCAGTTTTTTGGGCGAGCATCTTGTTTTATCCGTGTTGAGCCAAATATATATTAACATTAAGTGTGCCGTTTACTGAATCTGGCGCATTATCAACCCTGCGCATTAGTCGAGGGCAAGTGCCGGTATTAAGCCATTTAAGAGCCGCTGGCAGAATGATTTTAGGAGAAATATAAGCATATGCTGGGTTCTGTTGCCAGAAAGATCTTTGGTAGCCGTAATGACCGACTGGTCAAGGCTTACTTTAAAATTGTCACGAACATCAATGCGCTGGAAGATGAGTACGCTAAGTTAAGTGATGCTGAGCTGAAGGAAAAGACGTTTGAGTTCAGAAAGCGTTTAACTGACGGCGCCAGCGTTGATGATATTCTCCCTGAGGCATTTGCGGTTGTTCGTGAAGGCAGTAAGCGCGTTTTTAACATGCGGCACTACGATGTGCAGATGATTGGCGGCATGGTGCTGAATAGCGGCAAAATTGCTGAGATGCGTACCGGTGAAGGTAAAACGTTGATGGCGACATTGGCTGCTTACCTGAATGCACTACCGGGTGAGGGTGTGCATGTTATTACAGTAAACGATTACCTGGCCCAGCGTGATGCTGAGTGGATGGCTGAGTTATATGGTTTTCTTGGGCTAACAACAGGTGTTATCGTTAATGGCCTGAACCAGGAGCAGCGCCGTGAAGCTTATGCAGCGGATATAACTTACGGAACCAATAATGAGTTTGGTTTCGATTATCTGCGCGACAATATGGCTTTCTCCAAAGATGAGCGTGTGCAACGTACGCTGGCTTATGCGGTCATTGATGAAGTGGATTCGATTCTGATTGATGAGGCGCGGACACCGCTGATTATTTCCGGCCCGGCTCAGGATGCTTCTGAGTTGTATATTGCGATCAATAATATGGTTCCGCAATTAGTGCGCCAGGAAAATGAAGACAGTCCGGGCGATTACTCGGTTGATGAGAAGGGTAAGCAGGTCTACATGTCCGAAGAAGGGCAGGAGAATGCAGAAAAACTGTTACAGGAGCTTGGTATCCTGACTGATGGCGCTGGTCTTTATGACTCTGTCAGTATTGCGGTACTCCATCACTTAAACGCCGGTTTGCGGGCGCATGTACTGTTCCAGAAAAATGTTGATTACATCGTGCGTGACGGAAAAATCGTTATTGTTGATGAGTTCACCGGACGTACTATGCCGGGCCGCCGTTGGTCTGAAGGTCTGCATCAGGCAGTTGAAGCTAAAGAAGGTGTTGAAATTCAGGCAGAAAACCAGACACTGGCTTCCATTACTTTCCAGAATTACTTCCGTCTTTATGGTAAGTTGTCCGGAATGACCGGTACTGCAGATACTGAAGCCTTTGAATTACAACAGATATATGGCCTGGAAGTGGTGGTTATTCCGACTCATCGTCCGATGATCCGTAAGGATGAAAATGACCTGATTTACCTGACAGAAGATGAAAAATTCGATGCCATTATTGAAGATATTAAAGGTGGCGTTGAGATAGGTCGTCCGGTGCTGGTGGGTACGGCTTCTATCGAGGCATCTGAGCTGGTATCCGGTAAGCTGAAAAAACTACGTATTCCTCATGAAATCCTGAACGCAAAGCAGCACGAGCGTGAAGCTCACATTATTGCCAATGCAGGTCGCCCTGGTGCGGTGACCATCGCAACTAATATGGCAGGTCGTGGTACTGATATTGTGCTGGGTGGTAGTCTGGACGAAGAATTAAAGCAACTGCCTGATGATACTAATCAGGAGGCTAAGGATAAAATAACTGGTTTGTGGCAGAAGCGTCATGATGCTGTATTGGCATCGGGCGGTTTGCATATTTTGGGAACTGAGCGCCATGAATCACGCCGGATTGATAATCAGTTGCGTGGCCGTTCCGGCCGTCAGGGTGATCCGGGTTCCTCGCGTTTCTATTTATCGCTGGAAGATAATCTGATGCGCATTTTTGCATCGGATCGCGTGAAAGCGATGATGCAGAAATTAGGTATGGAAAAAGGCCAGGCGATTGAAGCAGGTCTGGTGTCGAAGTCCATTGAAAATGCTCAGCGTAAAGTTGAAGCACACAACTATGATATTCGTAAGCACTTGCTGGAATATGATGATGTGGCGAATGATCAGCGTAAAGTGATTTATGAGCAGCGTTCTGACTTGTTAGATGCTGAAGACATTAATGAAATGATCAGCACCATTCGCTTTGATGTTGTGGATAATATGATTAATACGCATATTCCTCCCGGCAGTGTCGATGAGCAGTGGGATGTGGCGGGACTTGAGCAACAGTTGTCCAGTGATCTGGCGTTAACGCTGCCGATTCAGCAATGGCTGGATGAAGATGATACTTTGTACGAAGAGAATTTGCGTGAGCGTATTCAGGATGAAGTAGAAAAAGTGTTGACTCATAAGGAAGAATTGATCGGCTCAGAGGGCATGCGCCGTTTAGAGCGTGATGCCATGTTACACATTCTTGATTCACAGTGGAAAGAGCACCTTGCTGCAATGGATTACCTGCGCCAGAGTGTCGGCTTGCGTGGTTATGCACAGAAGAATCCGAAGCAGGAATACAAGCGTGAAGCCTTTGATATGTTCCAGGAATTGCTGGAGAGAATTAAAGACGAAGTGATTATGTTCCTGATGCGTATTCAGGTAAGCGAGCCTCAGGCGATGGCTGAAGTCATGGAGCCGGTTGAAGCACAGGAAGGCGTTGAATATATGCACCCGAGTGCGGACAATGCTTTTGATGACGAAGTGGTCGATGCGGTCGTCGGTGGTGAGTTAGCTGCTGAGAAACCTTATCAGCGTGAAGGTGCCAAAATAGGGCGTAATGATGCCTGTCCTTGTGGCTCTGGCAAAAAATATAAGCAATGTCATGGTAAGTTAGGCTAATGGCTGTCAATTTATTTCCACCTGAAAATTTATTACCGGTTGATGGTGTGCGTTTGTCGGCAGTGTCTGCGGGCATTCGTTATCAGGGGCGGGATGATCTGGTTTTGATGGAGCTGGCTGAGGGCAGCCAGTGTGCTGCAGTTTTTACAAAAAATGCTTTTTGTGCAGCTCCGGTGATTGTGGCACGTGATCATTTGGCGGTGGCTTCGCCCAGGTATTTACTGATTAATTCAGGCAATGCCAATGCAGGTACGGGTGAACAGGGTTTGCAGACAGCGAAAGCCACCTGTGTTGAATTGGCTAAGCTGCTGGATGATTGCCAGGCGGAGTCGGTTCTGCCGTTCTCAACCGGTGTTATTGGTGAGCAGTTGCCGCTTGAGTGCTTTCAGAACACATTGCCGTCTGCCATTGGGGCGCTGGCATCTGATCATTGGGCGCAGGCTGCTGCCGGTATTATGACTACTGACACGGTAGCGAAAGCCATCAGCCGTCAGGTTGAGCTGGATGGCGGTGTGGTAACCATTACCGGTGTATCCAAAGGTTCGGGGATGATTCATCCGAATATGGCGACTATGCTGGCTTATGTGGCTACAGATGCGATGGCTGGACAGGATACATTGCAGTCGTTGCTCACTGAAGTGACGAATGAAACCTTTAACTGCATTACAGTTGATGGTGATACCTCTACCAATGATGCGCTAATTCTGGCAGCGACCGGTCAGTCGGGCGTGCCGATCGCTGGCGCTAATCTTGTAGTATTTCGTCAGGCACTTCAGGAAGTTTGTTTGTATCTTGCACAGGCTATTGTGCGTGATGGTGAGGGTGCGACCAAATTTATCAGCATTGATGTTGAGGACGCCGGGAGCCGTGATGAGGCACGTGCTGTCGGTGAAACAGTGGCATTGTCGCCATTGGTAAAAACCGCGATGTTTGCCAGTGACCCCAATTGGGGACGTATTCTTGCTGCGATTGGTCGCAGTCCTGTCGAAAACCTGGATGTCTCAAAAGTGACAGTTTGGTTGGGTGATACGCTGCTGGTTGAAAATGGTCAGCCCGCCGCATCCTATACTGAAGAACAAGGGCAGCAAGTAATGAAGCGTGATGAAATCACTGTGCGCATTTCATTGGGGCGTGGTGATACTAAAGCGTCTACCTGGACTTGTGACTTTTCTTACGACTACGTCAAAATTAATGCCGAATACCGAAGCTAATCCTGTTCCCATCAGTGACAATAGCGAGTGGCTGCATGTTGTAGCTGCTGTGATTTTAAATGACTCTGAAGATTCAGTCTTATTAGCGCGTCGCCCAAAAAATAAACA
>CACVAV010000113.1:0-6370 GCA_902727945.1 uncultured Thiotrichaceae bacterium
AACAAGGACTTAAGGTGTTGATTTATTTTAAACTGCCGTTAGTAAGAAAAAATAAACCACTTAAGCTTGTTTAAGTAAAATCAGGTTCACTTAATACAACTTAAGATGCACTCCAATATCGGATCATCAAAGATGTGAACCGGGGCGTAATAATAAATCTAATGCCATTACTATTCCAATCAATACTACTGGTAGGCATCACTTGCTACCTGCTATCCACACTACTGTTTGTGCTGACAAAAGACATGCCAAAGGTACGCAAGGGGATTAGTTGGTGGGCACTGGCATCCGTGGCAGGCGCAGCTGGTTATTTTGCACTCCTTGTCTGTGGCAATATGGGCATTCCTGCGCAGGGTGAGGCTTTGTATAACCTCAGTCTAATATCCTGGTCGTCATTTTTATTGATTGGTAGCAGTCAATGGTTAAAAAAAGATATTAATATCCGTCTGATTCTGGGTATTAGTTCTTTATCTACCATCTGGGTCATGTATTTCAGCTTTATCCAACCGGTTTTTCTACCTGCCGCTATTGCAACAGCGGTCACATGCGGAGCACTCACTCTGTATACGGGCTGGTTATTTCTAAGCTCAGAAAAAACTAAGGGAAGCGAAACTAAAGCACTGATCATCGTTTTGTTTATCAGTGGGTTACATGCATTAGACTATCCAATATTGCGCCCCCATGAATCATTCGCGATGGTGGGTATAATAGTATGCATTATCGCCTCGCTCGCTATCAATATCATACTCGCCAGCATTGTCATCATTCAGTTTAAAAAGAGCATGAAGAATTCAGAAAAACATGCCATTAATATGGCCATGCAAGACCCACTGACCGGATTGAAAAACCGGCTGGGCTTAATAGAAGAATTTAATAAAAAGGTTGATTTAGCTCCCCATGGTCAGCAAAGGATCGCACTTATCTTTGCCGATCTTGATAATTTCAAGACGATTAATGATACCTATGGTCATGAAGACGGTGATCAGGTCTTATGCACTATAGCTGAACGTATTCAGTCTCTGATACGGCACAATGATGTTGCCGTACGTATCGGAGGTGATGAATTTGTTATACTATTATCGGATATCAAACCGAATGACTGGGAGCATATTCCCCGGTTTATCAGCCGCCTGATCAAAGAGACCTGTGAGCCTATTACCATCAAAAAATATACACATCAGGTGGGAGCCAGCATTGGTTTAGCCGTCTACCCAAAAGATGGAGAACATCTGCAAGATCTGCTGAATTGTGCAGACAGCTCAATGTATCTTGATAAGCGCATGAAAAAACAAACAACAAAAAAACAGATACCACTCTCTATTGCAAACAGCGCTCCGGCAGTGCCTGCCGAAGATGCTGAATTACGTAACACACAGTGATAGTGAAAATTTATTAACCAGTAGAAAAAACCATCCCACACTATCGATAGATTTTATAGACTTAACATTTATCATAATTTCCCTTTATGATAATGATTGTCAAATAATCAGATCCAGGGGGCTGGGGCTATGAGCGTATCTATGAATAGCGGATGTGCACACCATTTTGGTGCGTACGATAACAGTTTAGTCAAATTCAGTACAAAACTCACTTACCAATCATTGCGGGATCTCTGTAACGGCGACATTCTGGCGATCAGGATTCCTAATTACTACGATACTGCTGCGTGCGAAAAAATACTGAGCCACCTCGGTCAGCATCCGCAGTTAACCGGAAAATATGACAATGCGCCGGAGCTGGATATTTACCGGTTGGGCATGGCTTTTTTTGAAACCCGGTTTAACAAAAATCTTACCGACACTTACTTTTCCTTACCGGATAAGTTCAAAAGTACTGTCAGCGATATTTGCTCGCCGTATAACAGCCCGCTGGATCAGCTGGTGAATGACCTTGAGCATCTATGGCCAGCCGGAACAGCTATCCAAAAGCTGGAAAACAAAGCGATGATGCCGGGACTGATACGCACCTTTATGGAAAATCAGGTCTTTCCGCCCCATCAGGATATGCTCACCCGTGACTACCCTGATCTGCCTGAAAAAGAACATCCGCTGTCTCAACTGACCATGAACATTTATCTCAGAAATTTTGATGAAGGCGGCGAGTTAGAATTGTGGGATTATGCGCCGGATGACGAACAGGTAAAACAACTGTATACCGGTACTCATGACTTCATTGACCGGGGAAAAATTCCGGTCAGTAGCTTGAAAATCAAACCAACGCCCGGAGAACTCATCATCGTGCAATGCAGTAAACTCCATTCCGTTCGTCCGGGCACCGGTGGCAACCGGGTTGCCTTTTCTTGTTTCAGCGCCTATCGCGGGGAAGACCAGCCACTGACTTATTGGATATAAACCCAGGCCCTCATATTACTAATAACCGGACATTTCCAGATAACCACGCCCCAGCATCTTTCCGGTGCGGGTGTCCGTGACGTTTACCGCTCCTTCCCAGTACGTAATACCTGTTTGCATTAACTGATCGTCAACCACCGCTTCAACTGTCCAGTTAATATTTTTTTCCGGGGCGATGATTGACCATTCCACGGGGTAACAATCCGCATTACCCTCAGCCAGGCACCACTTCCGCAGCGGTTTAAATTCCACATGCTGCATGTTCATGCTTTCAGATTGACCATCAGGCAGCACCCACTTCCCGGCACTGTAGGCATCCGCTTCACCGGCAGCATTGCGCAACTGATACAACATCACATCATGCCCACTGTCCAATTGCAGAGAAAACCAATCCCAGCCCACCTGATCATCGCCCAGCACACTGGTGCTCCACTCACGATCCATCCACGATTGTCCGTTGACCACAAAACGCTGGTCACCCAAATACAATTCGCCGGACGTCGCCAAACGGGTAAGGGAATAGTAATAAGAAGCATTACCCACCCCACCACTCTTCTGGCTCAGGCCTGCATCACCCTGTAATACCACCGGTTTTTCCGGCGACAACTGTAAATTCAGACTAAAACCATCCGCCTTCACCGTCACAGCCCACGGAAATTGCGCATCGCTACTGCCCACGATTTGCCAGTCTTCCAGCCAGACCCGGAACAGTTTATTTTCCTGCCCCGCCAGCCCTGCGGCACCACGGGCAAAGCGCTGATCATGAAGGTGTTGCTGCCCCTCACTATCGGTGAGCGCTACGTGTGCCATCCACAGCTGGTTTGTGCCCCATTGTGAGCGGGATGATGGCTGATCTGAGGAAGGCGTGAGGGCAATGCGGAAAAAAGTGACCTGATAACCAAAATGCCGACCGCTATCAGACTCAACATTTCCGGTGATATACCACCATTCATTACGAAAATCAGGATGCGCGGCATGATCCGCCGGAAACTGAAATTCCCTGGGGTTAACCGCCCGCTCAAAGCCACTATCAGCCACACCACCCAAAGCAGCGTTGAGATCAAATTCATCATCAGACGGATGATCACAAGCAGATAACATCAGCACGCACAGTATCAGCACTGTCTTAAAAACAGATCCGATCATAGTGAGGCAACTTCAGGTATTACAGCAATCATAACAATACTTATTCAGGAGAATGAAACCGGCATTATAGTCTCAACGCAGGCAAACCACACCATCCCGCCAGCCATGTCTGCATAAATCCAGCGACTCTCGCCGCAGCGTGCTCAGCCTCTACCCACTGACAAACACCGTCACACAGATAGGTAAAGCGCTCACATTACCCACATTACTTCGCAGAAAAGAAAATATCGCCATAAGCGGCTGTTGCCTGCCCTTTGCCGTTATCAGTATCCGTCATTAAAGCCACGCCATCAATGTGCGTAATATCCTGGCCATAAATACGTTTAAAATCAGCGCGTACATTACGCTTCTCGCGTACCCAGCCGCCCACTTTATCCTGAGTGCCGCGTACTGCGGTCATTTTCGCATTCTTAGGTAAAAACGCATTACCCCAGGTGGTGCCACGTGGTTGATTACTCGACCAAACATAATTCAGCGCTTTAGTATTCCAGACCAATAAGCCGCCATCCAGAATCACATACACCCGCGCAACATAATCATCACCTTGTTTAGTTTGTTCATTCAGATTTTCCAGCTTATTATCTACCCGCCACATCCAGTTCAGTACCGGCGTTTTAGTCAGATCAACACGTATCTTGCGGCCCAAACCAGAAGCACTGCTATTACTGGTCGCCTTAAGGATGGTATTATTACCCTCTTTGACCAATTGGTATTGTGTCTTACCACTGAATGCCTTTGGCTCCCAACCCGCGAGCTGGCCTTTAGAAAATTCACCTATCGGCACATTGCCCTGTGCTAAAACACTACCACTCAATAACAGACCTGCCAGCACTACATATAATTTTTTCATCATTTCAGTCTCGTCCATTTAATTTACACTGGGATATACGTATAACTGAGACATCCGGATCAATGATAAGTTAGCCTGAAGCGATGTGAACCGATGACCTGTCATTTATTAAGAGACCTGATACGTGCAACTTCAATTCATCACCACCCCCGAGCAGCACCAGATTGCCTACGCCGTGATTGGCTCAATCGATAAAACCCCAATACTATTCCTGCACGGTGGCCCCGGCTCAGATTCCCACCCTGAACATGCCAAACTATTCAACCCGGACAAGCATTATGTAGTGATGTTTGACCAACGTGGTTGCGGAAGATCCACACCTTCAGGTGACATCGAACACAATACGACCCAATACCTTATTAATGACATTGAACAACTGCGCCTAACGCTGAACATCAATTGCTGGAAAGTTTATGGTGGCTCATGGGGGGCGACACTGGCGCTGGAATACGCCAAGCAATACCCGGCGCACGTTATATCCATTATCCTGCGAGGTAGTTTTGCCGCCCGTAAACAAGATCTGGACTGGTTTATCCAACCCGATGGCATCGCACAGCAGCACCCTGAAAACTACCAAAAACTTTGCAGACAACTGATCCCCGCAGCAGGCCAGCCGCTAACCAGTCGCTTATATGAATTGCTGATCAATCGTAATGAGGAACGCGCCTATCAGGCAGCCTTAAGCTGGGATCACTGGGAAGCGACGGTGATGGACGTTCCTGTGCCAAAGGAGGAATCAGATCCCAAACAACGCCTGCAACGCATTAATAATAAACGGGTGTATGCCCATTACTGCCATCATCAGTTTTTTATCGGCGAGGATGGCGTGCTGCCCGGACTGGATAAACTCCGCGATATTCCGGTCACTCTGATTCATGGCCGTCATGATCCGGTGTGTCCGTTATCGGCGGCGGAAACCCTGGCGGAGGCGCTACCCAAGGCTGAATTAATAGTGGCCAAAGCTGGTCATGGCTTGCATGAAGCTGCTATTCGTGAGGCGCTGATATTGCACAACGCAGGTTCCGATAGAACACCACCGGCAATTCCGCTATATTGAACCCTAAAATAACACCAAACTCTTTACCAAACCTGTTTTAAACCACCATTCGCTTCGGTCTAAGGCAGTTTCAATCATACCGATCGGAGGATGTGGAAGTATGCAAAAATTACTCATGAAGACTGATCCGCTGGAAACTGACGACAAGCCTGATTTAGTGATGGCATTTCAGGATGCAACGGCTACAGTTGATTCTGCGGGTTTGTGTATGCCGAAGTACTACGAGCGGCGTGACCGGGATGCTGAAGGCCGTCTGACTGATGAAACCCGTAGCCGTTACGGCTTACCCGCCTGAGGTCGTGCATGAATCATGTAATTATCGGAACAGGGCCTGCGGGCGTTATTGCCGCTGAGACCCTGCGCAAACGCATGCCGGATACGTCCGTCACTCTGGTGGGTAAGGAGCCGGAACCGCCCTATTCCCGCATGGCGATTCCTTACCATTTGATTGGTAATGTCACGGAACAAGGCACCTATCTGCGTAAAACAGAAGGGCATTTTGCCAGTCTGAATATCGGGTTATTACAGAAACGTGCTATCTCGGTATCCCCCAGAGCCAGTCAGGTCACGATGGATGATGGTCAGATACTTACCTTTGACAAACTATTACTGGCAACAGGATCAACGCCGACACGCCCGCCGATTGCAGGTATGGATTTGGCAGGCGTAGTGAATTGTTGGACGCTGGCGGATGCGCGTAAAATTATTGCAGGCTGCCAGGCCGGTGATGATGTGGTGTTAATGGGGGCCGGTTTTATCGGCTGTATCATTCTTGAGGCATTAGCAAAACGTGGCGTGAACCTCACTGTGGTCGAGATGGAAAACCGCATGGTGCCCAGGATGATGGATGAACAATCCGGCACCTTGTTGAAACAGTGGTGTGAAAGTAAAGGTGTGACTGTGCTGACTTCAACCCGTGTCAGGGCGGTTACTGAGGAAAGTACATCGCCGACACCCTCAGCCGCT
>CACVAV010000113.1:6470-8113 GCA_902727945.1 uncultured Thiotrichaceae bacterium
AGCCCTGCCGTCTTTAGTTTTCCGGGGTTTAATTCCTTTGAGCACAGGCTCAGCGGACGACTCACCATAAATACAATACCGGTTACGGCCACTGTCTTTTGCCTGATAAAGCGCCTCGTCAGCTGCTCTCAACAACTTATCTTTATCCGCGCCTCTCGAGGGAATGGTACTCGCCAGACCAACCGAACAGCTCACTGAAATCTGTTGATTACCCCGGCACATACTGACACCCGCTACTGCATTCACCAACCGTTGCGCCATTGCCGGCAACGCATTAACATCCGTTACCGCAATCATAACGATGAACTCTTCACCGCCATACCGGACAACCGTGTCTATCGTACGCTTCATCTCACTTCTTAAGGCAGCCGCCACTTTTACAAGGCATTCATCACCGGCAGCATGACCATAGGTATCATTGATTACTTTAAAATGATCAAGGTCAATCATAAAAATAGCCATCGGCACGTTCATTCTGCCACAACGATCCCACTCTTCGATAAACCGGTTTTCAAAATACATACGGTTGTGCAATCGCGTCAGCTGATCGGTAACACTCAGCTTTTCCATCACACTGGCCTGATCTTCTGCTACTTTCTGACTGGCAATCGCTGACCAATAATCGTTTCTGGAAAGGCGGGATGCACCCAAAACATAAATCAGGGCAAAAGTAGAACACGCCAGCATCATCATATTTTCTTCACTGCCGGTCAATGCCAGCAGTATCAATGAGGGTACAAAGATAAATAATGGATAAAAAAAGCTGACAGCCCGGGAAATACTGAGTGCCGTCGTGCCACCGATACCAAAAGCTGCCAGAATAACCATGTAGGGGTAGTACAATTCAGGATAGCTCCCGCTAAAAATAACCCACGCAGACAGCGCCCCCCAATGAAAACCACTAAACATCAACACGGCTACCAACCAGTCGTACATGCCTTTTGTGTTCATATCAGGGTATTGGGTCAGCCACCGATAATGCACAATACGCATGAATGCGCCGACAAGAAAAAAAAATGTATTAACAAAGAAGAAAACGGGGGAAGTCTGAACCATTCCGACCCAGATCGCTGAAATCAACCAGATCGCTAAATAGATAATGGTGCCGCCACGCGCCCGCTTAGCCAGATCCAGGTGGGCACGCTTTTCCAGGTCAGTGAACTCAGTATCATTGGGCAGCATTTTCATTATTGAAGTAACCATCCAATCGCCTGCGTTGTTGTTAAATTATTATATTTATTTGGCATAATATTATTTTTAGGCACCGGAATTAACGATTACTCTGCGAGTAAAAGCATGCTCATTTATAATTATTGTATATTAATACCATAACCGAACGTTTACCCTCAAACGCTGTCAGACAACTGGGTGTGCAGATTTTATCACTTCAGCAGGGATTTCTGTGGCTACGATGCAACAGTGTGGTTAAAAAATCATCCCGTCTACACCAGCCGGTAAACCCCCTCTTCTTCCTGCACCATGCCCAGCGATGATAATGCATCCAGCACTTGCTGAACGCCTTTCGGGTTGCGTTTGAATTGGCGGGTGAGTGCTTGCGCTGTTAATGGCGTGATGCTTAATTGCTCCTGCACAACCTTGATCTGATCCTGCAATACTTTCGGCCAGTTTAACTTGCCTTCCGG
>CACVAV010000114.1:0-1491 GCA_902727945.1 uncultured Thiotrichaceae bacterium
GGATGAAGCGGTTTTCACCCAGGCTTTGCAGCAAGACAAACTCCTGTTTATCTCCAGTGGTTACGCCGCCTGTTACTGGTGTCATCGTATGCGTGAGGATACCTTCAGTAACAACGATGTCGGCGAGTTGATTAACAATAATTTTAGTGCGGTGCTGCTGGATCGGGAACTGGAACCTGAGCTGGATCAGTGGTTACAGGCATTCATGGAGCAGCAACGTGGATTTGGTGGCTGGCCGATTTCAGTGATCCTGACTCCGGATGGCAAGCCTGTTGCCTCATTCAGCTATACCGAACCAGAGGAATTCAAGGCGACGTTGCAGCGTTTCCTCAAGGATTGGGGGGATAAGCGTGAAGGCTTACAGCGACGTGCCGCACAAAACCAGCGGATGCTCAGAGAAAATGTTGGCACAGCAGAAGTGCCTGAAAATGCTGATTTGCAAAGCTGGCTGGGTTCATTTCTACAGCAGCTTAATAAGCTGGCTGATCAGGAATACGGTGGTTTTGGTGATCAGGAAAAATTCCCCTATCTGCCACAATTAACGACGCTTCTGACGTTGCAGCAGATAAATCCAGATCCTGCTGTGCAGGATTTTCTGGAGACCAGTTTGGCAGCGATGATCGGTGGTGGTTTACGGGATCATCTGGGGGGTGGGTTTTTTCGTTATACCGATGATCGTGACTGGACAGCGCCACATTATGAACAAATGTTGTATACCCAGGCGTTGGCGGCACCGTTATTGCTGCGTTTTGGCACGCTCTATAAGCGGCCTGTGTATGTGCGCATTGCCGGAGAAACACTATTGGCGATGATCCGCAACTTTCAGCGTGATGATGGTTTGTTCCGAGCCAGCCTGTTTGCTACGGATGAGAGGGGTAAGCAAGGCGGGTATTACTTGTGGCAGGCGGATGAGTTACAACAAGTATTGGGTCAGAGTGATGCCGGTCGGATTATGAATATGCTGGGTGAAGGTCAGATAATTCTGCCGTTTATACTCGCTCAGGGTGAAATAGCGCAGTCTATGCGCCAGCGCCTGTTGGCTGCGCGTAGTCAACGTACTTTAAAGGTTGATGATAAGGCTTTGCTGGGCTGGAATGCACTGGCGTTATCAGCGCTGGCCGCCGGTTATGAGCTGGATGAGCGGATTCAACAGGCTGGCCGTCAGCTGGCGCAACAACTACTGGTGCTGGCTGAGGAAAAACGCTATCCGCGCCTATTGGGTGAGCGTGATTATGCCTCGACTACGCTGGCTGATCAGGTCTATCTGGCGCAGGGGCTGGCAGATTGGGGGGAGGCGACACAGGATGCGCGCTACCGGGTTGCAGCGAAACAATTATTGCTCACTATTCATCGTGATTATTATGTGGCGGGCTGGCAATATATTCAGGACAACCCCTTGTTGGGTACATTGAGCCGTGCGCTGATTGCTGATTCACAATTACCCTCAGCCTCGGCGCTGTGGTTAAAACTGTCACTGGAGCTGGCTGACTC
>CACVAV010000114.1:1591-8079 GCA_902727945.1 uncultured Thiotrichaceae bacterium
CGGCAATAAGCAGCCCATAGAAAAGGTCTCCGGCTGGGCAGCGGAGCACTTGCGCCTGTTGCAACAACAGTATCACGCAGCCGGAGAGCAACATGCCACTGATCATCTGCATGCGCGGCTGGTCGAACAGGTACATGGTGGTCACCAGACCGGCTGGTTTATGTCCGATTTGCTGATGCGCCTGGGTTTGGTGGGTACGGTGATTGGCTTTGTGTTGATGCTGGGCGTGGTTTACGAATTGCAGGAGGAGGGTATTAATGCATTGAAACAACTACTCACCAGTATGGGCGGCGGTATGCAGGTGGCGTTGTATACCACGCTGACGGGGTTGGGCAGTGCTACTTTGTTATCAGTTCAGTGTCATTGGCTGGATCGTTGTGCTGATCGCCTGGTGAGTCGCATTATTGAGCTGGGGGTGAATGCAAACGTGCTGCCACAGCAGGATAACGGGCAATGAGTCTGTACCGGAAACAGAACCGGAACCGTATCGATCCGTTTATTGACCTGCTGTTCAATACTCTGCTGGGTTTTAGTTTTTTGTTTCTGGTCAGTCTGATATTTATTAATCCGAAAGCTGACCGTGCCAAGGTCGATATGCAGGCTGAGTATATGATTACCGCCACCTGGCCCAGTGATATAGCGGATGATATTGATTTATGGGTGTACTCACCTTATGACGATACCGTGTCCTATTTGCAGCGTGAGGTTGGTTTCCTGGTGTTGGACAGGGATGATCGTGGCGTTAAAAAAGACAAGGTGGTCATTGACGGTAAGGAAGTTTTTTATCCGCTGAATCAGGAAATCGTCACGATCCGTAAGCGCTATGAAGGGGAGTATGTGGTGAATCTTTATTATTATCAGGGGGCGTCGCAGCCACCGATTGATGTGGAGATAAAAATTGACCGCATTAACCCGAGATTTGAGACGGTTTATGTGGATACTGTGACGCTGAAAGCACAGGACGAAGAGCTGACGGCTGTGCGATTTACTATTAATGCGGATGGCAGTGTCGGCCAGTTTAATAAATTGCCGTTGAAGCTGACTCCTTATGGCCTTGAACACATTCCCACCGACGTATGGAATCAATAATCCTCAATCTGGCCTATATCCTGCCGCTGGCCGTCCTGGTCTGGCTAGGGTCGGGGTTTCGTCTGGCGCTACCTGCTAAATTACTGCTGACTTTATTATTGCCGGTGTTTTATGGGTTGCATTGGTTTGGTTTGCAAGCCAATAAGGGCTGGCCAGCTGCTGTGTCTTTGCCGGAACAGTTTCAGTTATTGGCGGCGGATGTCGTAGAGCCACGGCAGGGCAGTGATGACGGCGCTATTTATCTGTGGGTCAGACAGGATGATGCTGAACCCAGAGTTCATGCCTTACCCTATACCCGTAAGCTGCATGAAACCTTGCATACTGCCAGAGAGCGGATGGAGCAAGGGCGTACTCAGGTGGGTGTGTTGATGGATGATGAGAATGCGGGCAGCAAAGGTGCGCGTTTGGGTAACGGGCGGGCGCTGGAGTTTCGTGATCAGGCCAGAGGTGCATTACCGCCTAAACGTAGCGAGTAATGCTCCCTGCGCCGTTTTGTAGGATTTAAATGAGGTTAAAGCCTGTTCATGAGTTAATGAAACTCAGCCAGCTCCTTAATATGCGCCGCCGCACTCCGTCCCAGTGATGATAAGTCGTAACCACCCTCCAGACATGACACCACGCGACTTTCGCCGTAATCCCGTGCAATGCGGCACAGCTCATGGGTAATCCAGACATAATCCGCTTCAACCAGATTAAAACCGCCCATGTCATCTTCCAGGTGTGAGTCAAAACCGGCTGAAATAATAATGAGCTGCGGTTTGAAGGCTTCCAGTCGGGGTAGCCAGTTTTCAGTGACATTTCCCCGCCACTCTGCTGAGCGGGTGCCTGCTTTCATCGGTAGGTTGATGACATTCGGGTAATCGCTGTCAGCACCTTTGTACGGGTAAAAGGGGTGTTGGAAGGATGAGCAGAACAGCACGCGCGGTTCTGTTTCGGCGAAAATTTCCTCAGTTCCGTCACCATGATGAACGTCAAAGTCGATGATTGCGACACGCTCTAAGCCATAGGTTTCCAGAGCATGCGCAGCGGCAACCGCGACATTATTAAAAATACAGAATCCTGCGGCACAGGCGCGTCCGGCATGATGCCCCGGTGGTCGGCCAAGACAGGCAGCATGTTTATGCGCATCGCCCATCACCAGGTCAACGGCCATCACCGCAGCACCTGCTGAATACAATGCAGCGTCCAGCGTGTGTTCGTTCATACCGGTATCGCCATCCAGTATGGTTTTTTCGCCCGGTGCGGGTGCGGTGTGGAAAACCCGTTCAACATAATCGGTATCGTGGACACGTTCCAGATGTTGCCGTGTGGCGAGTGTGGCGTCATAGTGACGGCATACCCAGTCCACGCCGGACATAAGAAGCTGGTTATTGATAGCACCTAAACGGTCAGGCGCTTCAGGGTGATGAGGCGTACCATTGTCATGTAAGGTACATTTTTGGTGACTAATTAAGGCTACTGTCATATGCAATCCACGAATTCAGGTATATAATATGTTGCAACGCACAAAAAAAATGAACTAATAATATGTTGCAACGCACAAAAGAATGAACTAAGTATGTATACAAACAGTTGTCATACTACCTAGCGGGTGTAGGCCATAGCGGTCTGCACAAAAGTATCATAAATACGCATGAAAAAGTCATTCATCATTTTGTTGATGACATTTATCATGCTGCTTAGAGGTTTTAAACATGGGCCACCATTACCTGAATCAATTATTCTCCCCCAACAGTGTGGCAATCTTTGGTGCCAGTGAGCGTGAGAACTCAGTCGGCGCGTTGGTATTGAAAAATATTTTGTCCGCAGAATTTAGCGGTGAAGTATTTCCTATCAATCCAAAGCACAAAAAAGTACAAGGATTGACCTGTTATCCATCGCTCTCAGCGGTCAACAAACCCGTTGAGCTGGCGATTGTCGCTACACCGGCTAACAGAGCCACCAATATTTTGCGGGAATGTGGTGAGCAGGGGTGCCGGGGTGTGGTGGTATTATCTGCCGGTTTCAGCGAGTCCGGAACGGCGGGCAAGCGCCTGGAAAAAGCCTTGATGGAAGTGGCTGATGAGTATGGTATCCACCTGATTGGCCCGAACTGTTTGGGGATTATGCGTCCTTCGGTGGGTTTGAATGCTACGTTTAGCCGCAATCATCCTAAGCCGGGTAATGTTGCGCTGGTTTCTCAGTCCGGTGCCATGGCAACCGCTATTCTGGACTGGTCAGCTACACGCCAGGTCGGCTTTTCCACCGTGGCTACCTTGGGTAATGCGGTGGGTGTGAATTTTGGTGATACGCTGGATTATCTGGCACTCGACCCTAAAACCCACAGTATTTTGCTGTATATCGAGAGCGTGCAGGATGCGCGTAGCTTCATGAGCGGCCTGCGTTCAGCTTCGCGTATGAAGCCGGTCGTGGTACTAAAAGCGGGTCGGTATGACGACAGTTTTCGGAATTCCACTTCTCATACCGGCGCGATGGTGGGTGGCAATGACGCTTTTGATGCGGCGATGGATCGTGCGGGTGTGGTGCGCGTTAATTCTATTGCACAGTTATTTTCAGCCGCCGAAATTCTCTCTTCCGATATAAAGGCCGAAGGTAATCGTTTGATGATTATGACCAATGGCAACGGGCCGGGAGTGATGGCGACGGATCGTGCGGTTGAAATGGGTTTAAGTATGGCGGTGCTGCCCAAGGAACTTGAAGTCAGGCTCGGCAAAATATTACCCGCCAGTTGGTCACGGAAAAATCCGGCGGATATTCTCGACGATGCGACCCCGGAGCGTTATGAAACGACGTTGAAAATCTGTCTTGAGAATCCGGACATGGATGGCATGTTGGTGATGCTAACGCCGCAGGCGCTGACCGATCCGAAAGGAGTGGCGGAGGCCGTAGTGAGGATCAACAAGACCAGTAAAAAGCCGATTCTGGCGTGTTGGATGGGTAATGAGCAGGTGGCTGAGGGGCGTAATATTTTATCCGCCGCAGGCATTCCTAATTTCCAGACCCCGGAATCTGCCGTAGAGGCCTTTTCTTACCTGAACAGTTATCGCAGTAACCAAAAGCTGTTAATGCAGGTGCCGTCGTCGTTAGCAGTAGCTTCCAGGCCCCCGAATATTCACGGTGCCAGGCTGATTATTGAGAGTGTGCTGGCTGAAGGGCGTAAACACCTGTCGACCACTGAAGCACGGGCTATTCTGTCAGCATTTCATATTCCCTCCTTGCCTACGATATTAACACGCAGCCCGACGGAAGCGTTGGTGGCGGCGGAGTCGGTAGGCTTTCCGGTAGTGATGAAAATCAGCTCACCGAATGTATTGCATAAATCCGATGTGCGTGGCGTGCGTCTGAATATCAGTAGTGCGCATACCGTACGCAGTGTGTATCAGGAATTGCAGCAATCAACACTGGATGCAATACCGGATGCGCAGATTGATGGCGTAACGGTTGAGACGATGTACCAGGGTTATGCGGCACGCGAGTTAATCATTGGTGTGGTGCGTGATCCGGTGTTCGGGCCGGTGATTAGCTTTGGTGCGGGTGGCACGGCGACTGAAGTGCAACGTGATCGTGCGGTGGCTTTACCGCCGTTGAACAGTTATATGATCAGAAAGACTATTAACCGCACACGGGTGGCTAAGTTGCTGGAAAGCTTCCGTGATTTACCGGCGATTAATTTCGAGTCATTACAGGATGCCATGCTGCGTTTATCCGAGCTGGTGTGTGAGCTGCCTGAAGTCATTGAAATGGATATTAATCCGTTAATGGTCAACGCTGAGGGTGCGGTGGCGGTCGATGCGCGTATTTCTGTGGCTTATCCGGCGGGTGCTTCCGGGCGTTATGATCACATGGCGATTCATCCCTATCCGCATGATTTGGTGAAGCAACAGCAATTGGCGGATGGTACCGATATTATGATTCGCCCGATTCGTCCCGAAGATGCTGAAATAGTACAGTCGCTGGTGCGCAACCTGTCGGGTGAGTCACGTTATATGCGTTTTATGCAGGCATTACGTGAGCTAACGCCGGATATGCTGGTGCGCCTGACGCAGATTGATTATGACCGTGAAATGGCGTTTGTGGTGTTGGCGCGTCAGGACGGGCAAGAGGTTAAGGTCGGCGTGAGTCGCTATGCGATTAATCCGGATCAGAATAGCTGTGAGTTTGCGTTGGTGATTGCCGATGAGTGGCAGAATCGCGGGCTGGGTGGTTTGCTGATGCAGGTGCTGATTGATGTGGCGCGTGACCGGGGACTGACTACCATTATCGGTGATGTGCTGGCGCATAATACCGGCATGCTGAAACTGATGCAGCGTCTGGGTTTTGATCGTCATGCCAGTGAGCATGATAGCGGTGTGGTGATTGTGACTAAGCGGCTGCGTAATAGTGGTTAGTGCCTTGTCTGATTTGAGGTTTTAATACACCATAACCTACCTATCAGGAGCTGCCCAGTCACTTTCAACTGCTTTCCGCCTGCTTAAACGCAGTGCAAGACCAACCGATACACCGACGCCGATGGCGACGGTTAAATCGACAATGACGGTCAGAACCAGCGTCAGTAGTAACAATGTAAGGTCACTCTTATTACCTTTAGCAAACTCGCCCCATTTTTGGGGTTCAGTCATGTTCCATGCGACAACAATCAGTAATGCAGCCAATGCTGGCATCGCGAGATAACCGGCAAGAGGAGCAGCCAGCAGCATGATCAACAAAATGACCAGCGCATGGATGATACCTGCCACGGGTGTTTTGCCACCGGCTTTGATATTGGTTGCCGTCCGGGCAATTGCACCTGTGGCCGGAAGCCCCATGAACAATGCTGATGCAACATTGGCGACCCCCTGCGCTGTCAATTCGGCATTCGGTCTGTGGTTACCTGCTATCATCTTATCCGCGACCATCGCGGAAAGCAGGGACTCAACGCCCGCCAGAAAAGCAATGACAAAAGCCGATGGCATCAATTCTGCTACCCGGGACAATGACAGGTCGGGCAGTTGCGGCCAGGGTAAATGACTGGGCAATTCTCCGAAGCGTGAACCCAGTGTATCCACGGGCAGATGCAGAAGTGCAACCAGTGCCGAACCTAAGCCAACTGCCACAATGAGACCCGGAAAACGGGGAGCCATTCTGCGTAGCATGATAATCAAAATCAGCGTTGTGATGGCGATGCCTAATGTTGCCAGGCTGAAGGTTGACCGTGCTTCCCAAAGAACCGGGATTTTTTCCAAAAAGTCAGCAGGCACCTTATCGACAGCAAAACCAAAGAAATCTTTTAGCTGAGTGGTCGCAATGATGATGCCAATACCGATAGTAAAGCCGCTCACCACAGCTTCCGGCACGAAGGCTATTAAATTCCCCGCCCGGAAATACCCCGCAATCAGTAAAATGATGCCTGCCATGAAGGT
>CACVAV010000115.1 GCA_902727945.1 uncultured Thiotrichaceae bacterium
ACATTATCCTATGTCGTCATGCCAGTATAAGCTTGTTGAATATGCGTAGTAGCTTCTCAATCCAATGCTGTAGGCTGTTTAGGTAAACTAGCACTTTCTCTGAATCTATTTTGAACTGAGACATTTATGACAAGTAAAATTATACCGGTTGATCCTTTTGATCTGGTTATTTTTGGCGGAACCGGTGACTTGGCGATGCGTAAATTGCTCCCGGCTTTATACCGGCGTTTTGCGGCGAAGCAGGTGCCTGAGTCATCAAGAATTATCGGGCTGTCCCGTAGCGAGATCAATACGGCTGAATTTCGTGAAGAGGCCAAAGCCGCTTTGCATGAATTTATACCGGATACTGAGCTGGATGAAGGTATCCTGGCGGACTTCCTGCTGATGCTGGACTACCGTTGTAATGATGTCACTGATCCGGAGGGTTGGTCGGAGTTGGTCGAAATACTGGATCAGCAGCCTGATCAGATTCGCGTGTTCTATTTGGCAGTAGGCCCCTCTTTGTTTGGTGTGATTGCTAAAGGCTTGGCGAAGAATGGTTTGGCTCAGTGCAATGGTCGCCTGGTCATAGAGAAGCCTCTGGGGCATGATCTGGCCAGCGCCCGGCAGCTGAATCAGGAAATCGCTGAGGTGTTTGATGAAAGTTGTGTGTACCGGATTGATCATTATCTGGGCAAGGAAACCGTACAGAATCTGATGGCGCTGCGTTTTGCGAATGCGCTGTTTGAGCCGATCTGGAACTCAGCGCATATTGACCATGTGCAAATCACCGCCGCAGAAACCGTGGGCGTGGGCAGTCGTGGCAGTTATTACGACAACGCCGGTGCGATTCGTGACATGGTGCAGAATCATATGTTGCAGTTGTTATGCCTGATTGCCATGGAGCCGCCTTATAATTTTGATGCTGATGCGGTGCGGGATGAGAAGCTGAAAGTATTGCGCTCGCTGCGCCCTCTGAAAGGTCATACAGCTTTAAAAAATACGGTCAGAGGGCAGTATTCTGCCAACGGTGATGCACCTTCTTATACCGAAGAAGCAGGTGATCCGGAGAGTAAAACGGAGTGTTATCTGGCTATTAAGGCGGAGATTGATAACTGGCGTTGGACAGGTGTGCCGTTTTACCTGCGTACCGGTAAAAAATTACGCTCCCGGTTTACTGAAATCGCGATTCATTTTAAAGAACCTGCGCATTCTGTGTTTGGTGAACTGGCCTCTCCGATACTGCCTAATGTGCTGAGTATTCGTTTGCAGCCTGATGAGGGTCTGCGTCTGCGGATTATGACTAAAGATCCGGGGCCGGGTGGTATGCGTCTGCGTAAGACACCGCTGGACATGAGTTTTTCTGAAGGTTTGTCCGAAGACTGGCGCATGCCGGATGCCTATGAGCGTTTGTTGATGGATGTAGTGCGCGGTAATCAGACCTTGTTCATGCGTGGCGATGAAGTGGAAGCCGCCTGGGCATGGATTGATCCGGTGATTGAAGCCTGGGAAGATTCCGGCACAGATCCTGAAAAGTATGA
>CACVAV010000116.1 GCA_902727945.1 uncultured Thiotrichaceae bacterium
CCCGGCTTTTTTATTTGCTGCGGTAGCTGATGCGACCTTTAGTCAAATCATATGGGGTCAGTTGAACCGTGACACGGTCACCTGTCAGAATGCGGATGTAATTTTTGCGCATACGTCCGGAGATGTGTGCAGTGACTACATGATCATTATCCAGTTTAACCCGGAATGTCGTGTTAGGAAGTGTATCGGTTACTGTACCTTCCATTTCAATATAATCTTCTCTTGCCATAAGTCCTGTGATTCAATAATAGTTGACGCGCATATTATCCCCGCATCTGTAAAGATAACAAGTCCTTTTTTATCGAACTGCGTGATTTGCTGTCTGGTTTGCATTAGGATGGGCGCATTTTTGGTATAGTCTGCTGAATCACTGAACTTAAGTGTGCAGTTGAGTTATTGAAGACTGATATAAAGAGGAGTAAATGTTGATGTCGATTGCCGGACTTTTTCCTGGGCAGGGTTCTCAGTCAATAGGTATGCTGGCTGAACTTTCAGACAGTTTCCCCGTTGTTGGTGAGACATTCCGCGAGGCTTCCGATGTATTGGGGCGGGATTTATGGCTGATCGCACAATATGGCCCTGATGCAGAAATTAATAATACTGAAAACACGCAGCCGCTGATGCTGGCTGCGGGTGTGGCTTGCCTGCGGGTCTGGCAGCAGCAGAAGGGTGCCGCGCCGACGGCATTAGCCGGACATAGTCTGGGTGAGTATTCTGCGTTGGTAGCTGCGGATGTACTGACTTTTGCGGATGCCGTTAAACTGGTTGGCGAACGCGCCCGCTTGATGCAGAATGCGGTGCCTGCGGGTGAAGGGGCTATGGCGGCTATTCTGGGGCTGGATGATGAGCAGATTGTTGCGGCTTGTGCGGTGGCGGCTCAGGGTGATGTGGTTGAGGCGGTAAATTTCAATTCACCGGGGCAGGTAGTGATTGCCGGTTCTGCTGCGGCAGTGGCACGGGCAATTGTTACCACGACTGAGGCGGGTGCTAAAAAAGCGATTCCACTGCCGGTGAGTGTGCCTTCGCATTGTGCTTTAATGAAACCTGCTGCTGAGCAATTACTCAGTCAGTTGGCGGAAATAACCTTTTCAGCGGCTCAGGTACCGGTGCTGCATAATATTGATGCAGCGTCACGTGATACGGCTGAATCCACCCGTGATGCACTCGCTCAACAATTGTACCGTCCGGTGCGCTGGGTAGACACAATTAAAAGTCTGCAAAATGATCATCAGGCTACAGTAATGATTGAGTTCGGGCCGGGTCGGGTATTAACCGGATTGAACAAGCGTATTGAACGACGCATGAAGGCGGCAGCAGTGTTTGATAATGCCAGTCTGGAAGCGGCTTTAAAGTTAAGCGAGGAAGCATAAATGACTGAATTAACCACTGGATTAACCAATTTGCAGGGTGAGCTGGCCTTAGTGTCCGGTGCCAGTCGTGGCATTGGTCGTGCGATTGCTGAAATACTGGGTAAACAGGGTGCCACGGTGATCGGTACCGCGACCAGTGAACGGGGTGCCGAGGCGATTACTGCTTATTTGCAGCAAGCGGGTATCAGCGGCCAGGGTATGGTGCTGGATGTGGCCAGTAGTGATTCGGTCACTGAGGTGTTGAAAACGGTGAATAAAGATTTTGGTGCGGTGAGCATTCTGGTGAATAATGCCGGTATTACCCGTGATAACTTGCTGATGCGGATGAAAGATGATGAGTGGGATAGTATTATCAATACCAATCTGAGTTCGGCCTTCCGTATGAGTAAAGCCTGTCTTCGTGGCATGATGAAAGCGAAAAAGGGCCGAATTATTTCCATAGCTTCGGTTGTGGGCACTACAGGCAATCCGGGACAGGCCAATTATGCTGCTGCTAAGGCGGGATTAGTCGGGTTTTCCAAGTCACTGGCGCGTGAAATCGGTTCACGTGGTGTGACAGTGAATGTGGTTTCACCGGGGTTTATTGATACGGATATGACCCGTGAGTTGTCTGAAGAGCAGCGTGCTCCCATGCTAAACAGTATCCCCTTAGCGCGTTTGGGGCAGCCTGAAGAAATTGCCGGAGCGGTATTGTTTCTGGCTTCCTCGATGGGCGCTTATGTGACGGGTGAGACCATCCATGTGAATGGTGGAATGAGCATGGTATAGATGTTGCTGGCATGAACTGCAGGTTTTCAATACAATACGTGCCAGGTAATCAGCATGATCAATGTTTTTAAACATTAGCGTCCGCTGTGCGTTGAAGCGGGGACAAAAGATTATTAGTAACCTGTGCATGCTTATTCTTGCACGCATTTTTTTATTATAAGGAACGAAACATCATGAGTGATATTGAAACTCGCGTCAAAGCGATCGTAGTTGAGCAGTTAGGAGTAGACGAAGCAGAAGTAAAGAATGAGTCTTCTTTTATCGACGATCTGGGCGCGGACTCACTGGATACTGTTGAATTAGTGATGGCTTTGGAAGAGGAATTTGGTACTGAAATTCCTGATGAAGAAGCTGAGAAAATTACCACAGTTCAGTTGGCTATTGATTACGTTAATGCCAATAAAGGCTGATTGACGGCGACACTGTCGACAGGTGTGCAGACCATGGCATGAGTTTTTCCCAACCATGGTCTGTAAAAATTGATTGAAGCAAAAAAGGTATGCAGAATTGTCCAGGAGACGTGTAGTAGTTACCGGTCTGGGGATTGTTTCCCCTGTTGGTTCTGAGCTGGAAACAGCATGGGGTAATATTAAGGCAGGCAAGAGTGGTATTAACACTATCAGCCCTGAACTTTTTGATGCCAGTCATTTTAGTGTGAAGATTGCAGGTAACGTCAAAGATTTTGATGTTAACCAATATATTAAGCCGAAAGACCAGAAAAAAATGGATACCTTTATTCATTATGGTATCGGTGCCGGAACTGATGCCCTCCGCGATTCGGGTCTGGAAGTGACCGATGAAAATGCAGAGCGGATCGGTGTCATTATGGGGTCAGGTATCGGTGGCCTGGGGACTATCGAACGCAACTATGATGCTTTCCTGAAAAGCGGCCCTCGTAAAATTTCACCTTTCTTCGTGCCTGCCAGTATTATCAATATGGTCGCAGGGAATCTATCGATTATGTACGGTCTTAAAGGCCCTAATATGTCGATTGTTTCTGCTTGTACCTCAGCGGCTCATAGTATCGGTGATGCTGCACGCATGATCAGTTACGGTGATGCTGATGCAATGGTGGCTGGTGGTGCTGAAATGGGTTCGACGCCATTAGGTATCGGTGGTTTTGCCGCTGCCCGCGCACTGTCAACCCGTAATGATGATCCTGAGGCGGCGAGTCGCCCGTGGGATGTTGATCGTGATGGTTTTGTGTTAGGTGATGGTGCGGGTGTATTGGTACTGGAAGAGTATGAATTTGCTAAGGCACGTGGGGCGCGCATTTATTGTGAGTTAGCCGGTTATGGTATGAGCAGCGATGCTCACCACATGACAACACCGTCTCTGGGTGGTGAAGGCGGCGCACGTTGTATGAAAAATGCAATGAAGGATGCCGGTCTGAATACCGATGAAATTGACTATATTAATGCACACGGTACTTCAACACCTGCGGGTGATAAGGCTGAAACAGAAGGTGCTAAACTGGCCTTTGGTGCAGATGTTAATAAGGTAGCAATCAGCTCCACCAAGTCGATGACAGGCCATTTGTTAGGCGCTGCGGGTGGTATTGAAGCCGTATTTTCGGTACTGGCTATCCGTGACCAGGTATTGCCACCGACCATCAATATGGATAATCAGGACCCCGAGTGTGATCTGGATTACATTCCTAATGTGGCGCGTGAGACTACGGTTAACGTCACTATGAGTAATTCATTTGGTTTTGGCGGCACTAACGGCACACTGATTTTTAAGAAGATGTGATCGTCTGATGCGTAGTGTGTCAAAGGTGACTTTACCTTTGGCACACTAGCTAATAATGTAGCCACCCAACCATTTGTTCCAAGCTATCTTCACTTTACCTTTCTGCCGTTTCTGGCATCATTAATCAATAAATAAACATTGATCTGAAATTACATATCGGGGTTTTATGAAGCGTTTTTTCATCGTGTTAGTCATGCTGGTGGCTCTTGCGGGTGTCGCTGGTGCCTATGGCTATCAGCAATACCAGTCATTTCTTAGCAAGCCGGTGCATCTTGTTGGCGAAAACAATACCTTTAATATTGAGTCCGGCAGTAATATCCGCAAGGTGGCGCGGCAACTGGCCGCGCAAAATGTATTGCCAGCCACTAACATTCCCTATGTGAAGCCTGAGTGGTTGTTCATCGCGCATGCCAGAGTGACTGAACAGGCAAGCAAAATTAAGGCGGGTGAATATGCCCTTGAGCAGGGGATGGGCGCTGATGATTTGTTGAAGCGTTTCACTTCCGGCAAAACTATTCAGTATCAGATTGGCTTTATTGAAGGGCGTAGCTATAAAGACATTATCCATAGTGTGAAATCTCACCCTCATTTGGTTCAGACACTAACTGAAGCCGATTATGAACAATTAATGGAAAAACTGGGTGCGCCGGAGGGAACTCACCCTGAAGGCTGGTTTTTCCCGGATACTTATAATTTCCCTAAAGGAACGACTGACCTGGATATGCTTCAGCGTAGTTATGACACAATGGTGAAAACATTAGCTGCTATGTGGGATAAGTATGAGGGTGGCAGTCCTTATCTGAAGACTTCGTACGATGCTTTGATTCTGGCATCTATTGTGGAAAAAGAGACCGGTGTTCCCGATGAGCGCCCTTTAATTGCACAGGTTTTCCTGAGCCGTCTGGAAAAGGGTATGTTGTTACAGACTGATCCGACGGTAATTTATGGTATGGGTGAGCGTTACGACGGCAATATCCGCAAGAAGGATCTACGCACAGATACCCCTTACAATACCTATACGCGTAAGGGTTTGCCGCCGACGCCGATTGCAACCGTGGGCAAGGCGGCGTTGGATGCTGTGTTTAACCCTCAGGAGACTACTGCTCTGTATTTTGTGGCCACGGGTTTGGGGGATGGCCGGCATTTTTTCTCGGATAACTATAAACAGCATCGCAAGGCGGTGATTAAATACCAATTAAATGGCAAAAAATCCCGTTATCAGGGAGATAAATGAATGGCACATACGGCCCGTGGCTGTTTTATCACGCTGGAAGGTGGCGAAGGTGCAGGTAAAACCACGCATGTACAGTCAACAGCAGATTATCTGCGGCAGCAAGGCATTGATGTCATCACCACTCGTGAGCCGGGTGGGACGGCGGTCAGTGAGGCCATTCGTGCGGTATTGCTGAATCCTGATTTACCGGATATGCATGCAGACACAGAACTGCTGTTGATGTTTGCGGCAAGAAATGAGCATCTTCAGCGTAAAATTATTCCTGCACTGGAACAAGGACAGTGGGTTATTTGTGATCGATTCACGGATGCTACCTATGCCTATCAGGGTTATGGGCGTGGTTTGTTACTGGAGCGTATCGCTGAGCTTGAACGCTGGGTACAGGGTGAGTTGCGGCCGGATTGTACGTTATTGTTTGATCTGGATGTTGAGATTGGCATGCAACGTGTCAGGCAGCGCAGCGTCGATCAGGCGGTTGGCATTGACCGTTTTGAACGTGAGCAGGCCGCATTCTTCAATAAAATTCGTGAGGGCTATTTAATGCGCGCGCAAGCATCTGCTGGCAGGTTTCATAAACTGGATGCTGCTCAACCTGTTGAGAAAGTCAGGCAGGCTATTATTGAGGTGCTGGACACGGTGTTACAGCAATGGCGTCAGGCATGACAGGTAAGGTTTACCCCTGGCATCAGTTTACCTGGTCAAAATTACAGGGCGCCAGAACAGACGGGCGATTGCCGCATGCACTCTTGTTTAGCGGTGACGAAGGTTGTGGTCATGAGACCCTGATGCAGTCGCTGGTAAAGAGCTTTTTGTGCCTCATGCCTGTTGACGATGCCGAAGGTCAGGCCTGCGGTACGTGTCGCAGTTGTCAGGTGTTTGAGTCCGGTGCGCATCCTGATTATAAAATGATAGCCGCGCCCGCTGATAAACAGGTGATCAGTGTGGATCAGATCAGAGGGCTGAATCATTTTCTGGAGCTGAGCCGTAGTTATAGCCCTTCGCGTGTTGTGTTGATCCATGAAGCTGGCCGGATGAATATTAATGCTGCCAACAGCCTGCTGAAATCCTTGGAAGAACCCTCAGCTGATACGCATATTTTGTTGTTTAGTTCCCGCGCTTCAACACTTTTGCCTACCATCAGGAGCCGGTGTCAGCAAATTCGTCTACCGCTGCCATCTTCTGAGCAGGCTTTGGCATGGTTGCATGCTCAGTCATTAACACAGGATGCTGAGTTGTTATTGAATCTTGCCGGTGGTAAGCCAATGCAGGCGCTGGCGCTTGATTCCGGTGAGTTAATTGCGGCACGCAAGCTTTGGCAGCAGCAGTTGCTGGCGGTCATCAACAGGGATAAATCAATTGCTGAGGTCGGCTCAGAATGGGCCAAACAATCAAAAGAGCAGTTGCTCGATTGGCAATTAAACACCCTGCATCATGCACTGCGGTATTCTTTGGCCGGTGCTGTGGTGCCGGAAGAGCCGGAAACATTGGCATTGTATGAAGCTGCTTCCGGTCGGAATGTATGGGCTTTGTATGACGAATTGCTTGAGATGAAGGGATTGGCCACTCATCCTTTGAATAATCAGTTGTTTGCAGAGAATATGTTATCGTTGTGGCTAAAATCCTAACCATAATAGGCTAAGAAAAATAAACCATGGAATCACAAAAATTATCACTGGTGCTTGCTGACCGCGATAAACTGCATAATCATTATCTGCCTATGTTGAGTGGCGGGGGTATTTTCGTTCCTACTAATAATGATCTGCCGTTTGGCACTGCGGTGCTTGTCCAGGTTGACTTGCTTTCAGAAAAACAAAAAGCCGTGGTGCCGGGACGGGTTGTCTGGATTACGCCTGTAGGTGCCCAACGTAGTCTGATGAAAGGGGTTGGAATACAAATTACGGGTTCCAATAAAAGCAGAATTCAACAATACTTTGAAAACCTGATTGCTGATCGTTTGTATCAGGCGCCCACTTTTCCGTGTTATTAAATTTTACACACCAGTTCTTATAAGTTTTTTTGTCAGTTTGATAAAAAATAAAAAGATAATAATTGAAAGATAGTCAATAAAAATATTTAAACTAGCCTACTATAGTTGTATGTAGTTGGTTTGTTTTTGATCTATTTGTAGGATATTCGCACAGTCAGGTGCGGGGTGATCCACATTGATTAGCCTCTGATGAGTCAGATATCAGGCCTGCCTGCTACTCCCTAGTAATATGTTGCAAGGAGGCAATTATGCTATCGTTTACCAGAAATATACTGACACTCACTATTGTCTGTGTTTGTCTTTCAGCGTCAATCACAAAGCAGGTTTCTGCTGAGGAGTTTGATGTGAGCCTTATCGCTACCATTGATGACGGCCCGGCTTTAGAGTCTGTTGAATGGACTGTGTATCGTAATGGCAACGAGACATTCAAGCAAGCCAAGCGACATCTTGCACGCCTGAAAATGCCAGCCGGAACTTATAAGGCTGTTGCCAGGTTGGTGAGTGATCGTTCGGTGGTACGCAGTCGTAATTTTTTGGTTAGAAATGACACCCGAGTCGTTATTCCAATGGATTAAGATTGAGAATAAAACTGTTCCGCCTGCGCTATCACACGATGGCGCAGGCTTTGTTAGTAATGTGTATCTGATCAGCCCGATCAGCTTTGATCCATCTTCCCCCAAGTGTCCCGTAAGCCAATGACGCGGTTAAATACCGGTTTCTCAGCACTACTGTATTTTGAGTCTTCGATGAAATAGCCTTCACGCTCGAACTGATAGCGTGTGTCCGGAGCGCCTGAAGATAGTCCGGCCTCGGCTTTACAGCCACTGAGAATTTCAAGGCTATCCGGGTTGATGCTCTCCAGAAAATCCTT
>CACVAV010000117.1 GCA_902727945.1 uncultured Thiotrichaceae bacterium
GCTTACCCGGATGAACGCTTAGGCATTATCTGGATTGATGCCCACAGCGATATGCATTCACCTTATACTACCGGCTCCGGCAACATGCATGGCATGCCGCTAGGTGCTGCTCTGGGCGTAGATACTCAGGCACGTGACTTAATCAACGAGCTGCCCAATGAATTGCCAGCGGCAGACCAGCAACGCTGGAATCACTTGAAAGCATTGAATGGCATCACGCCACAAATACTGCCGGAAGATTTGGTACTGATTGGTGTTCGCTTCTTTAAACCGGAACACACTGCTCTTATCGAACAACTGGGTATTCCTTTACATAAGGTTGCCGCAATCCGTGAAAAAGGCGCTGCACACTATGCCGAACTCATTCAACAACAGTTAGCACATTGTGACCGGCTGTACGTGTCGTTCGATGTCGATAGCCTGGATTGTGATGAGGTGTCGTATGGTACGGGCACACCGGAACCGGATGGCCTGTACATGAACGAAGCGCTGATCCTGATGAAGGCATTTATGGCAAACCCTAAAGTAAGCTGCTTGGAAATTGCTGAAGTAAACCCGGTGCTGGACAACAAAGGTAACGCAATGGCTGAAGCAGCTTGGGAAATTCTGGCAGGTACTATTGGACGTAACCTGGAATAAAGCAACCTACGCGAGGGCGACGGGCACAATCACAATGCAAAAACCCCGACCCCCTCGTTATTGTAGAATCGTCAGTTACGCTTAAACGCTGACTAAATTCTCTGTTGGGTTTCTTCAGATTTTTCAACCACTGTTTCAGCGGCTGTCTCAACGCTTTCGGCTGCACTTTCAGCGACCGCCTCAACCGTTTCAACTACATCCTCAGCCTGCTCTTCCGGTTTTTTCTTAAAAGAAGCTATAAAAGAACTGCTACCTTCCTTCAGCTTGCCACCGGTTTCACTCAACCACTGCTTAGCAGAGTCGTCTTTAAAAACATAAGTCGTTGCTGCGCCTACTGCCGCACCTACCACAAAATTCATTGGAATTGGAAACATGTTATTACTCCTTGGTACATAAAGTCCTAATATTATACAACCTAACCACAAATACAAATTGTTAAGAATTGTTAAGCTGTGCTGATGTGTTAATAAATCGCTCATAGCCCGTGCATATCACTCAGACTGGACATGCTTTAGAACGACATCCACCAGCTCCTCAATCTCAAAGGGCTTGCTTAAATAGTCGTCCATACCGGCACTCAGACAACGCTCCCGTTCCCCGCTGACAACATGTGCTGTCAAAGCAATAACAGGGCATGCCGGGATATTTTTATTTGCCCGTATCTGGCGGGTGGTCTCGTACCCATCCAGAACGGGCATGCTCACATCCATTAGCACTGCATCGAAAGTCTGTTCCTGCAGTTTACGGATAGCCTCCACCCCGCTCCCGGCCAGTTGCACCTCAGCACCGTGTAAACTCAATAACTTTTGATTGACAAACTGATTCAACGGATCATCATCCACCATAAGAAGGCGGATACCGC
>CACVAV010000118.1 GCA_902727945.1 uncultured Thiotrichaceae bacterium
ACACTGTCAGCCGTACCGTCCTTCATCGCCGCCAACGCCGGAGTTAGAAAACGCTCACCAATTTTCTGCTGTTCACCACTGACCGGGCCTAACGGATGACCATCTTCCCGGCCATTAGTAAACTCATCAGTGCGCAGCGCCAGCCACTCTTCCATTTTCTGTGCACCAAACGGATCACGCTCACGATAACCCGCCAGCGTAAGCGAACTGTAATCCGCCAAATAGGTATCATAATCAAAGTCAGTCAGCCCGGCAGCCAGCTTGAGGTAGTTATCCGGTAGCATATTACGGGCATCATCCACTCCCAAATCCACTTCGACCCCATCAGCTTTAACCAACCGGTTCGGCTTACCTTCGACAGACACCGACTCATAGGACAAACCACTTTCATTTTCAGCAAATGACAGAATACTCACCACACCATCATCGGCCATATTGCCGCCAATCCGCGCCGGATACAGCGTGATCGTTGGCACAGCGCCTTCCGCTGTTTGGCGCAAGGTATTCCCCGAAATCTCACCGCCATTCAATAAACCAGCGATGGCAATCGAGTGTGAACCTTGTGTGGTAATGTCGTTATTACGGATATGCAGATCACGGTACATACCATCACTGGCAAAAATACCCTGTAACGGCCCGTTCGGCGCACAAATTTCACACCCCTCAATGGTGGTGTTTTTCAGAATCGCGCCCGCCATCTGGTCGGCCATGCGGATATACACGCCGTCTTCAAAACGATGTATCGGTGGTGGAATAAGTTGAATCGCATCACGGTGTGCATCGGTGTAACTACGGTTATCCGTAATTTTCAGGCCTTCAATACGGACATTGTGATTCCAGACCCGCACAGCATCTGTCTGATGCTCGCCGGATAACTCGATATCTTTCTTGCCTGTGAACTGGAAGAAATCGACCTCAGGTTCTTCTATCGCCTGTCCCGGATTACTGCAGACATCAGCCCAATTGATGGTACTGGCCTGACAGGTTTCCGGGTCAAGCACGTATAAATATTCATCCTGCTTAGCCGGTGGTGATAAAAAGACATTATTGGATGTTTCCAGCTCATTCACTTTTAACGGACCAGCGTCAATCACCAGCTGAGCGGCCTCTGCCCGCTGCTGATAGGATTCCAGATTGGCTTTTGCGGCGACTATTTTCGCTGCCACCTCATCTGAGGCTGCATCGCTAGCCTGAATCGCCTCCAGCTTACCAATGTAATCCGGCAGGTAATGGGGACTTTCCGGGTCAAGGTATTTTTTAGTCTGAGCAATCGCCTCGTTCGCCTGGCGTAATTCACGGGCATGATGATTGTATAAAGTATGGGTATTAAATGCAGTCGGGGTTTCTGCCATGTGACTCACTCCTGAGGTTTACATCCATTTATCCCTTTTTATACACCGTTAGTATATTTTTTTCATAAATATCCCCGGTATGCTCATAAAAAAAGCACTATCACCCCCATACTTTCAATTTTGTGTAATAACCAAATTGCCACCG
>CACVAV010000119.1 GCA_902727945.1 uncultured Thiotrichaceae bacterium
CAGTAGCCACGCCAATAAAGTGACCGGTACGCTTTTCGCCTTCCAGCACATCACTAATACCCGGCACTTCAACCTTGGTGCGTAAAGCTCCTGTCGGATAAATATCTGCTGCCGTCGGGGCGAACACTACATCGGTTTGTAATTTTTCCAGCGCCTCACAATCCGCATCCATAGTGATCGGGTAGGCAACAAGGTCTTCTTTACGGTCAAATTGCGCCGGATTCACAAAAATCGACACAATAACTTTAGTGCCCATTTCACGCGCACGATCAACCAACGCAAAATGCCCGCCATGCAAATTCCCCATGGTGGGCACAAAGGCGACTACCTCACCGTTACGATGCCACGCTTTAACCTGCTCCTGTAACTCACTGATCTGACTGATTACTTTCAAGATCATTCCCCCTTACCTTTAAGCAAAACAATGTTCTTCAGCAGGGAAAGAGCCATCCTTCACCGCATCAATATAAGCCTTCACTGAACCCGGAATAGTGCCATCACCCGCCGCCATGAAATCCCGTGAGAACCTCGGCGCACGCGGCGTAATACCCAGCATGTCGTGCAACACCAGCACCTGACCATCACAACCGCCACCCGCGCCGATACCAATCACCGGTATATCGAGTTTTTCAGTGATGGTGTCCGCCAGACTGACCGGCACACACTCCAGCACCAGCATATCAGCGCCCGCATCCTGTAAAGCCAGTGAGTCATCAATCATTTGTTGCGCCGCCGCCGCATCACGCCCCTGTACCCGATAACCACCGAGCTTATGCACAGACTGTGGCTGCAAACCAAGGTGTGCACACACCGGTACGCCATGAAAGGTCAGTTGTTTTACGGTTTCCACCTGTGGAGCACCACCCTCCAACTTGACCATGTGCGCATAACTTTCCTGCATCAGGCGTGCGGAATTACGCAAGGCCATCTCCGGCGAGGTATACCCCATGAACGGTAAATCGGCTAATACCAGCGCATGTTTATTCACCCGACTCACACAACTGGTGTGGTAAATAAGGTCATCGACGCTCACAGGAATAGTCGTCTCTCTGCCCTGCATGGTCATGCCCAGTGAGTCTCCCACCAGAATAACATCGACGCCCTGCTCATCTGCCACACGGGCAAAGCTGGAATCATAAGCGGTCAGCATGACGATTTTCTCGCCATCCTGTTTCATTTTGCGCAAAGTGGTCACCGTGCGCTTAACCTGCGGATTGTTGTTCCCCATTAAGTTCCTCCATAACAACGAATGCCCGTAGTATATCGTATTGTCAACAGAATCCCATGTGCTTTTTGCGCTGCACAAATCGTAGATAGCCGTTTAACGGGCGCGTCAAAAAAAACGGCCTGATATGTAAAAAAACACTGGAAATCCTCAGAGGTTTTGATTATCCTACGCGCCTCTTCGGAGAGTTGGCAGAGTGGTCGAATGCGGCGGTCTTGAAAACCGTTGAGGGTTAAACCTCCGGGGGTTCGAATCCCTCACTCTCCGCCAT
>CACVAV010000120.1 GCA_902727945.1 uncultured Thiotrichaceae bacterium
GTCAAGGCTGAGGGTTTTACTCGCCTCCAAAGGTGGTTGAAACCAGAACCATGAAACTATCGCCAACGCGACCAGCACGGTGTTTTCACCAAGTACCAGCCAGCGGGCAGCAAACCACCGCCAGATAGCCAGTGGGTTTAATGGCCATTGGAATAAAGGTGATAAGCGGGTCGGAACCTCGGGCCGGTAATGCCATTGGGTGTCGAAACGATTACGGGCAGCGGCGCTGGTTTTGTCTTGCGTGGTCATAGTGGTTTCTCCTTCACATGCAATACCGATAATAACAGTGACCCGGCCATTACGTCTGGTGGTTGATGGCGGTAATGCTGGTGTAATCCGCAAAAGCATCCGATAATAAAACCAACACCAAAGCCATAAGGAACAAATAATGAGCGTTAATTATCTTCCCTCCAACAAAGGTGAGCGCGTCCAACTCGCTGTCACTCCGGAAACCGCTGGCTGGAAATACCTGAGTTTTTCTGTGCTTGATCACAGCGACGGTGAATCATTCGAAGATCAGCGCGATGGCCTGGAAACGGCGATTGTGCCGCTGAGTGGTTCCGGCACTTTTGAAGTCAACGGCACCCGTTACGACCTTTCCCGCACCAGCGTATTTGAGGAAATGCCGCAGGTTCTGTATGTGCATCCCGGTGATCAGATCAAATTATTAACCGGTGGTACGCTCTTGTTTGCCATCGGCTCGGCACCCGCTGAAGGTGTTTACCCGACACGCTTGCATGAACCACAGGAAATGCGCTCTGAAATTCGTGGGGGTGGTTCCGCTTACCGGCAGGTCAACCACATTCTGGCAGCACCGATGCCTGCTGAGAGGCTGATTTTGTTTGAAGTATATGTCCCACGCGGCTGCTGGTCTGGCTGGGCACCGCATTGCCACGATGGCCATGATGGCTCACCGTATCTGGAAGAAACTTACTACTTCAGGCTTCAACCGGACAACGGTTTCTGGATGCACCGCAACTGGCGCGATGGTGAGTTCAATGATGTGATGTCAGGACAGGACGGCGACTGTGCCATGGTGCCGAAGGGCTATCATTCCAGTGTTTGCTGCCCCGGTTCACACATGTTTTTCCTCAACTTTCTCGCGGGCGATCTGCTTCATGAGGCGCGTTCAACGCCGCCTTGTTTCCACAGTGACTTCACCTGGATTGAAGAAGATTGGGAACAGGGAGCATGGGAATTGCCGATTGTTAAAAAGCCGAAGTAACGCGCATAAGGGTTATAAAACCACGGCTTGATCTGACCGCTATCGTTACCATCGGTAGCAGTCAGATCAGGTCAGCATTCAAATGGTCACAGCGGTCATCCACTGATCGGGTGCGCCACGCTGATCACGTAACCTACCAGGCTTAGCGCCCTCCCTATCCGGCATTTCCGGCGCGAGAAAGATTGAACCGAGCAAACGTTCCTGCTCCGGAATCTGACAGAGGTCAAAACAGACTTTCTCTCTCAATACCCCACCACTTGACCAATAACT
>CACVAV010000121.1 GCA_902727945.1 uncultured Thiotrichaceae bacterium
CCACCGACCAGATTCGGTCGTAAATCCACATGGTTAGTGGTTCCGCTATCCAGCACAGCCACCACAATATCAGCACTCCCCTTAGTCAGATCCCAGGCATTAAATACATTAGCGGCCCCCGCAAACTCTGCCGGCGACATCAAATGCCACTGCTGATTAAGCTTCTCATCATTCGGCACCGTACTCATCGGATAACGGCGATAATCCGGCTCAGCATAATCAATATCAGGCTGATTCTGTACCAACTGACTCGCATACATCCGTGCCTGTTCTACATCCATCGCATAAGGTAAACGCAGCACATGCGCACCACTTTTAGCTGCCATAGCCCGCTTGTAACTCACCTGCAAACCGGTGGCATCCGCTACATAACGTTCCGCTATTCCGGCCATAAACTGTGGATCAGTCGCCTGGCCTGATTTACTCATTCGTGCCTGAACATCACTGTGATAATGAATAATCAACTGATCAATCTGTTTACTGGCTGCACTCGCAAACACTGGCATCACAGATGAAACCAGCAACAATCCGGCAGAACATAATTTCCTTAAAAGACTCAATCTGTCCATGACACTTCACTCCTGAATTCAACTGGGGATTGCAAACTAACGGCGGCGACGTGGAAAATCCGGTTCCGCGTATTCCACATCATCCAATGCGGATAAGGTATCAGTCAATGCCACAGCAGCTTCACGCTGCATGGCAGGCTCCACCTGCAAGACATGCACGCCGCCACTCATCGGGCGCACGTAGCTCAACTTCACTTCAATAGCGTTCTCATCGGCTTCAGTTTCTTCATCCGGCACGGCCTCAGACTCTGGCGGGATTAATGAATTTTGTAGGTAATCCAGGTATTCAGTACTCAGTTCACCTTGCTCATTAGTGCTGACCTTATCCGTAGATTTGAGGAGTATCTGGTGTATTTGATCTATTGGCTGCACATCGGCGGCGTGTGTATCAGACATAGCGCATCCCTGGCTACTAAGCGGAATCATCAGAAAGCTACACAGCGCAAATAGGAAGTAACCTGAAAGATACGGTTTTTTATTTAGCATGGTGTGACTCTCCATAAAAAAAGGCCGCCCTGAAAACAGATGGCGGCCTTTTTAGTATAGCTGGCTGTGCCTGAAAATAGCAGCAACCTTCATTATTTCACTAAGGGCTGAAAGATGATCCACAGCCACAAGTCGTTGTAGCATTCGGATTGCGAATCACAAACTGCGCACCTTCCAAACCTTCGGTATAGTCAATTTCAGCACCCACCATGTATTGAAAGCTCATCGGATCAATCAGCAGTTTCACACCTTCTTTTTCCACCGCTGTGTCACCATCACCTTCATTTTCATCAAAGGTAAAGCCATACTGAAAACCGGAACAACCACCACCGGTAACAAAGACGCGTAACATCAACGCATCATTTTTTTCTTCTTCAATCAGGGTTTTTACCTTCAGTGCCGCAGCATCGGTAAAGACCAGCGGTGAAGCTGTTTCTACTGTCATAACAAAGTCTCCAAAATATGTTTACACGCGCTTATCATCATGCACCGGAAGCTACACTGCCTTTAAAACCAGGTCAATTACCAACGCTTTTGGTGTTGGTAAACAACCGCCATCAAATCAGCCTTCTTTTTTGGCTTCAGGCTTTTTTGGATCAGCTGCAACCGGTGCCGCCGGCGCTGGCGCCGGGTCACTCGGCTTCTGCCTGACCAGCTTACCATTGACCTCAGCACCCACCGCCATTTCCAGCAGATTGTAATAAACATCACCACACACACGGGATTTTTCGAACAATTCTACTTTACCGCTAGCGAATACATCACCATCAATAGAACCATTCAGTACCATGCTGGGCACACGTACTTCTCCCTGAATCCGGCCATGCTCGTGCAGGATAAGTGTGGCCTGATCATTTTCAGCCGTAATATTACCTTTGATCGTCCCTTCAACTAACAAACCACCTGAAAATTGTAAATCACCATCAATGGTGGTGCCTTTACCAATTTGTGTATTAACGTTCACTGTTCCGTTACTGTTACGTGAACTCTGATCCTGAGCCGCTGCTGCTTTAGGTGCTGCAGTGACTACCGGTGCTGGATTGCCTGCGGGTGGATTCGTTTTGGCACCTTTTCCAAACATGTGAAATTACTCCTCATTTGTGCTGGATTGATTAATTGGTTTAAAAGTATCCCAGTCATATTGCTTTTTCACTCTTTTACCCCCGCTCCCGGAGGCGGGCTTCAGTTCAACAATGACTTGTTCCGGGACGAAATCTTCGGGCAACTCAATTTTGCCTTCTAATCCCTGATAATACTTCAAAGAAAATTGACTGGCCGCTTGTACTTCTTTTTCCTGACCTGTTTTTACCATTATATCTGATAAGGTTAAAGTGACTTTTTTTGTATCCTGTCTGCCGGTGAGTTTCAAATCAAACTGACCGGTGGCTAATGAATCATCATCCCCGCCACGGATATTAGTCAGGATCAGATGATACTGATAGAAACGATCATGCGCTAACTTTTTCCCGTCTTCATCAATCATCAGTTGCTGAATAGTCAGGTGCCGCACACTCAGACCACGTTCCGATGACTGAGGCGACAAAATTTCCTCATACAACAACAAACGCTCACGTGATTCAGCCAACGCAGTTTCTGCTGCCCCCAACTGTTCACGCAGCGCATCATTAGCCGTCTGCTGAATTTTCTCCGAACGACGGGCGCTGATAAACTGTGACTCCAGCCGGACAATCTCATCAGATTTTAATTTTAGCTGCTGCTCCTGACCGTTGAGCTTGCTGCCCAGTGAGATGACCTGTGCATTATCTCCGGCATCAACCGGTGTCAGATAACCATTAAAGTAGAACCAGATACCTAGTCCGGCCTGCGCCAGAATAAACAGCAGAAAGTACACCCAGCAATAACTGCGCTTATGGGCATCCTGTAGCTCTACGTTACCACGATGATCAAACCGATATTCTAATGACATTAATAAAGTCTGATCAACACTAGGGCAGCATGCCGGGGGAATTCAGCCCGGCCTGTTCAGGCAAACCAAACATCAGGTTCATATTCTGCACAGCCTGTCCCGCCGCACCTTTCACCAGATTATCAATCACCGACAATACCACCAACCGCTTACCCTGTTGCGGGCGATGAACCGCCAGGCGGCAAATATTAGCACCACGCACTGAACGGGTTTCAGGGTGTGCGCCTGCGGGCATGACATCGACAAAGGGTTCATCTTTATAACGCTGTTCATACATCGCTTGTAAATCTGTACCATAAGGCAACTCACCCTTAATCAGGTTTGAATACAAGGTCGCATGAATGCCCCGGATCAGCGGCAATAAATGCGGCACAAACGTCAGACCTAATGATTGACCTGCTACCAGGGATAAAGTCTGAGCTATTTCAGGCTGATGACGATGGCCCTGTACACCGTAGGCTTTAAAACTATCACCAGCCTCACATAATAATGTGCCAACGTTAGCTTGTCGCCCGGCACCACTGGCACCTGACTTGGTATCCGCAATAATACTGTCCGGATCAATTAAGCCATTTTCCAATAGCGGCACCAGTCCCAGCGTAACAGCGGTTGGATAACAACCCGGATTAGCCACCAAGCGGGCATTTTTAACCTGTTCACGATTCAGTTCCGGCAAGCCGTACACTGCTTCCGCGACCAGATCAGGGCAAGCATGCTCCATGCCATACCACTGACTCCATGTATCAATATTCTTAATACGAAAATCTGCGGCCAGATCAATCACCCTGGTTCCGGCATCCAGTAACTGTGGAACGCCTTTCATCGCCACACCGTTGGGCGTTGCGTAAAAAACCAGTTCACAATCAGCTAATTGTTCAGGTTCCGGCGCTGAGAACTCAAGATCCAGAAAACCGCGCAAATTAGGGAACATAGCGTCGACGCGGGAGCCGACGTTAGCTCGCGAAGTCACCTGAGCGACCTCAACATCCGGATGATTTACCAATAGCCGGAGTAATTCAACACCGGTGTAACCCGTCGCACCTACAACAGCAACCTTTTTCACAGTACTTGTATTTCCCTTATGCCCACGAAAGCACTGTATAATACGCTTTATTAATGGATACACAAAATTTTACTCATGAAACTAGATATTAAAGCTTTATTAGCAATGGCGGTGGTGGCCGGTGCGTTGGCCTTCTTCTTTTTAGCGCCGACCGATGGTTTACAAGCGGCACCCACGCCGGAAATGACAACCGTTGATGGTGATGCGATTGATCCGGACAAGTTATCAGGCAAACCTTACATGGTGGTATTCTGGGCTACAGACTGTCCGGGGTGCATCAAAGAAATCCCTCACCTGAATGAACTGTACAGCGAATTTGGTAAAGAGGGTTTTGAGGTGATTGCTATTGCCATGCCGCACGATCAGGTAGACCAGATTAAAACTATGCGCTCGCAAAAAAGCATGAGCTATAAGATTGTCTTTGATGAGGACGGTACGCTGGCCAAAGCCTATGGTGGTGTCTCACTGACTCCGACCAACCTGTTGATTTCACCGGAAGGTAAGGTCGCGTTGCACAAAGTCGGTACATTCAATCCGGCAAATATCCGCCAATTAGTCACCGACATGCTGAAAGGTTGAGGTTAAATTAATATGTACATCTGGATCAAAGCACTACATGTCATCTTCATGGTGACATGGTTTGCCGGACTGTTTTATCTGCCCCGGCTCTATGTTTATCATGCGATGCCTGAACATAAATCGAGTTTTGAACTATTCAAAGTGATGGAACGACGCTTATACATAATGATGACCCTTGGTATGGGACTCACTCTGCTATTCGGTGTCATTATGCTGCTGCAAGGTAATGGCATCTTATTGAAAAGTGGTTGGTTTCATGCAAAACTATTATTTTTAGCACTCTTGTTTGCCTATCATTACGCCTGTTACAAAATCATGATTCAGTTCCGGCATGATAAGAATACCCGCGAACACAAGTGGTACCGCTGGTTTAATGAAGCACCCAGTTTGCTACTGATCCTGATTGTCATTCTGGCGATTGTTAAGCCATTTTGATTATCAAAAGGATGGCATAATAGGTAAACAGCATGCACTAAATAACGCTCGTCTGCCTGCTGATGATAGAGATCGCTTGTCATACCCCAAAATGACAAGCGATTGCGACATGAGCACGACATAAGGATACAGTTTGAGCATGCAGCGTTCAGCCCTACCCCTACCATCACGCCAGCGTGGTATCACCTTTTGGCATGTATTATTGCTGGTTGTTATCGCTGTTAGCCTTGCCGTGTGTGCCAAAAATCAAAGTATTCCTTATCTTCAACGTCCTCTGAGCGACATCAAAATACCAACGATACCCCAGCTTAATTTCCAGAACGATGTTCCGGCCCGCAGGCCAGCCCCGCCTTCTGAGACCGACTACTCCTACAGTGACGAAAAGCGCCATAATACTTCAGATGATAATGTCGAATGGCTGCTCACCAGTAACAACACCCGGCAGGTAAAAGCCCCACCCAATGGCTCCTCGTACGAACTTCAGTATCCCAGAAATTTAACCAGTGGATTTTATACCGTACAAGTGTTGTCCGGCTACAACTCAAAAAGTGCTTACACACTGCGTGATGCCCTGAGGAATGACGGTTATAAGGCTTATATCCACCAGGAAACTGACAAGTACGGCATACTCTTTAAAGTAAGGGTCGGGCAATATAAAAACCGTGCTGATGCTTTTGCCATGAACACAAAACTGCGCCTTAGCTACCCAAAAACTATTAAAGGCAGCTTCGTTTTATTACGTCAGTAACACATCTGACACCCTCGCTTCACCTTTTGCCCTCTATCCCCAGAGTAGGACTGTACTTCTGTCGCTGATCGGATACAGTAAATAGCATTTTGAAAAAAACTTGAAAAAACCTTTCAACATGTTTCCGGAGGAATATACTCATGGCAAGGCAAACTGATTTTATCGCACCATCCATCCTGTCTGCAGATTTCGCAAAACTAGGCGAAGAAGTAGATAATGTACTGGCGTCTGGTGCAGACATTGTCCATTTTGATGTCATGGACAATCACTACGTTCCGAACCTGACCATTGGCCCGTTAGTGTGTGAAGCATTGCGCAAACACGGTGTGACTGCACCCATTGATGTGCATTTAATGGTTAAACCGGTTGATCGTATTATTCCTGACTTTGCCGCCGCCGGAGCCAGTTTCATTACCTTCCACCCCGAAGCTTCCGAGCATGTTGACCGCACCCTGCAACTCATCCGCAATGAAAGCTGTAAAGCAGGACTGGTGTTTAATCCGGCCACGCCGTTATCTGTGCTGGAGTATGTGATGGATAAGGTGGATATGATTCTGCTGATGTCAGTCAATCCGGGCTTTGGTGGCCAGAGCTTCATTCCGGGCACCTTAGATAAACTGCGTCAGGCGCGCAAAATGATTGATGACTCCGGTCTGGATATTCGTTTGGAAGTCGACGGTGGCGTTAAAGTTGATAATATCCGTGCCATCAAAGAAGCCGGTGCTGACGCTTTTGTTGCCGGTTCTGGCATCTTCGGCCATCCCGGTGATAATGATGCCAACCGTTACGATACCATTTGCAAAGCCTTCCGTGAGCAATTGGAGGGTGCCAATGTCTGACAGCACCGGGAGCACGGAGAGTACTATCTTCACACCGGAAATGGTGCTGATTGATGTGGATGGCACGCTGGTGGATAGCGTGCCGGATCTGGCTTATTGCGTCGATGAAACCATGAAACACTGCGGACTGCCGGTGCGTGGTGAAGCAGCGGTGCGGGAATGGGTCGGCAATGGTGCACCACGCCTGGTTGAACGCGCCTTAGCCAATGAGCTTGATGGCCACCCTGAACCCGGATTATTTGAACGTGCCATGCCGGTATTTATGGCTCTGTATGCGGACAATACCTCCAAACGTAGTTGTTTATACGACGGCGTTATCACAGGCCTGGATTATCTGACCTCAGTTGAAGGCTTAAAAGTCGGTTGTGTTACCAATAAACCGGCGCAGTTTACCCACCCTTTACTGAAAGACATGGGTATTTTTGACCGCTTTGAGATTATCGTGAGTGGCGATACACTGGCGGAAAAGAAGCCACACCCTCTGCCCTTACTGCATGCTGCAGAACAATTGGGTGTGTCACCGGAAAACGCGCTGATGCTGGGTGACTCAAAATCAGATGTAAAAGCTGCCCGTGCCGCAGGTTTTAAGATTATCTGTATGAGTTATGGGTATAATCATGGCGAAGATATACGCAACTATCAACCGGATGCTGTGATTGACTCAATGGCAGCGTTAACTGACTTAATTAAGCCGCGCTAGGAACATTCGGGGTCTAAAGTAGTCGAATGGTTTGATAACAAATAAAACCGCCGCACCAGTTTCCGCCACTGTGTGGCGGCATTCCAATAAAAAAGGCACGATATGTTAACCAAAAAATTACTACTCGTCGGCACGCTTGTTTTCTCTGCCAATACACAGACACAAGCCGACCAGCACACTCCACAAATCCCTGATGCCATTGACCCGAACAGCGCCATTGCTTTCCTGATGGGAAAAGCGGGTGTAGAAGACCGCTTCGCTACCATTGCCAGCCGTTATGCTTCACGCAAAGGTATGAAATTAGACCCCAAGGCCTATGAAGCCTTTAAACAAATGCATGCCGCCGCCCAAAAAGACGGTATCAAACTGGTAATTAAATCAGCTACACGTAACTTTAATTACCAGAAAGGTATCTGGGAACGTAAGTGGACAGGAGCACGCAAAGTTGACGGACAAAATCTCTCCAGATCAATGCCTGATCACACCAGGCGCGCGCTGAAAATTCTCGAAAACAGCTCCATGCCCGGTAGCTCGCGCCATCACTGGGGCACCGATATAGACCTGAATTCATTCAATAATAG
>CACVAV010000122.1 GCA_902727945.1 uncultured Thiotrichaceae bacterium
GGGAAATCAACCACCCACAACGCAGCCCATTCTTTAGTCAGCAAGTTACGATCAAGGCCTAATTGAACACGTAAAGCACCTAGTGCGTCATTCACAACATTGGTCTTGTCGGCACCAAAGAAAACGAGGTCACCGTTTTCAGCACCCACACGTTCCATGATGCCGGAGATCGTCTCATCCGGCAGGAACTTCAGAATCGGTGATTGCATGCCTTCACGGCCTGCTGCGACATCAGTAATTTTAATATAAGCCAGACCACGCGCACCGTAACGACTAACGAACTTAGTGTACTCGTCGATGTTTTTACGTGACAGGTCAGCCCCTTGCGGCAAGCGTAAAGCAGCAACGCGGCTACCTTCATCGTTAGCCGGCGCAGCGAATACCTTGAAGTCAACACTCTGCATCAGATCACTGACTTCAACCAGTTCCAGCGGGATGCGCATATCCGGTTTATCGGAACCAAAGCGATCCATGGCTTCGGCATAAGGCATGCGTTGGAAATTGTCGCCCAGATCCACGTCCAGCAGTTGCCTGAACATTTTACGGATCATATCTTCCATGGTAGCCATGATCTGGTCTTCACTCATGAACGAAGTCTCGATATCCAGTTGAGTGAATTCAGGCTGGCGATCCGCCCGTAAATCTTCATCACGGAAACAACGTGCGAACTGATAATACCTGTCCATGCCGGACATCATTAACAATTGTTTAAATAACTGCGGTGATTGTGGCAGGGCAAAAAAGTTACCAGGGAAAGTACGGCTGGGGACGATATAGTCGCGTGCGCCTTCTGGTGTGGCTTTGGTGAGCATCGGCGTTTCGATGTCCAGATAGCCATCATCTTCCAGATAGCGGCGCATAAAACCAGTCGCCTTCGCGCGCAACTGCATATTCCGTTGCATTTCAGGACGACGCAGGTCGATATAGCGGTAAGTCAGGCGGTGTTCTTCGCCGACATTATCCTCGTCCTGCTGGAAAGGTGGCGTTTCTGATGCATTTAGCACGGCCAGTTCCAATCCGAGCATTTCAACCATGCCACTGCGCATGTTTTCGTTGGTAGTGCCTTCGGGGCGACGGCGGACACGGCCTTTAACCTGTAACACGTATTCATTACGAATGCGTTCAGCGGTGGCAAATACTTCTTCGCGATCAGGGTCAAAAACCACTTGTACAATGCCTTCGCGATCACGCAGATCGACAAATATGACACCGCCATGATCCCGGCGACGGTTTACCCATCCGCATAAGGTAACTTCCTGATCCAGCAGGTTTTCATCCACCTGTCCACAATAATGACTACGCATTTTCGATTCCGATTCCGGTAATTTTTATGAAAAGGCCGAAATGTTAAGCGTTGACAGCCTTCTGTGCAAGCAGGATTGCTAACTATCGTGTTATCAATGGAAATTCGGGGTAAATAATCGGTTTTCCGGTCATTTAATCGGGATTTGTTGCACAGATGTTTGC
>CACVAV010000123.1 GCA_902727945.1 uncultured Thiotrichaceae bacterium
GGGAAGTTATTCAGCACAAAACTATTACGCTGTGCGACTAAACCGTGTTGTTGTAACAGGTGCTTCTTGATGGGACTGCTGTAACCATAGGTGAATTGCACCAGAACACCGCCGGGCTGCATAACATCGAATACGCCTTTAAGAATCGCATCAATCTGCTTATCACGCATGGATAATAACGGCAAACCGCTGACCACTGCATTCGCCTTTTTCAGCTGTAGGCGAGGTAATGCTTCTGCTGCACCATTAATCACCGTAGCCTGAGGGTATTTTTTCCGGAGTTTACCGGCAAACTTATTATTAAGCTCAACCAACACCAAGGCTTCTTCCTTTATACCAGCCGCCAGTAATTGGTTGGTAAAGACACCGGTTCCCGGCCCCAACTCAATCACCTGGTCACTATCAGGACTCAAACCCTGCACCATTTTTTTTGCCAGCCGCACACTGGAGGGGATGACCGAGGCCGTGACCAATGGTGATTTAATCCACTCAACAATAAATGATGAGGTTTCCTGAAGCTTCAATGCTTTCGATAACATTCATAGTCCTTATAAGCGCTTATTTTTGAATGTAGCACGCATACAAAAGTTATCAGTGACTTTACCCCCGACCCTTTTCGCAAGCGGACTTTGCCAATAAAATACACTTGGCACACCGCCTAGTTTTAACCAGAATTTGGTCGTACGGCAAGCAATACACACAAAAAAACCGGAGAAAACTCCGGTTTTTCTTAGAATATCCCCAAAGTGCAGGGATAATCCCGATTATTTTAGTTACGCAAAGTTTGCAGCAGCAAAATCCCAGTTCACCAGACTTTCGAGGAAAGTTGATACAAACTTAGGACGTGCATTGCGGTAATCAATGTAATAAGCATGCTCCCACACATCGATGCATAACAGTGGCTTGTCACCTGTTGTTAACGGCGTACCCGCAGGCCCCATATTAACAATATCAACAGAACCGTCAGCTTTCTTCACTAACCATGTCCAGCCGGAACCGAAGTTACCTACTGCTGAAGCCTGGAAAGCTGCTTTAAAGTCAGCAACCGAACCCCATTTAGCATTGATCGCATCAGCCAGTGCGCCTGTTGGCTCACCGCCGCCATTGGGAGCCATGCAGTTCCAGAAGAACGTGTGATTCCATACCTGCGCAGCGTTATTGTAGATGCCGCCGTCTGCTGACTTGATAATATCTTCCAGCGCCAGATCAGCATAACCCGTATCAGGAATCAGGTTATTCAGATTAGTCACATAAGCAGCGTGATGCTTTTCATAATGATAATCGAAAGTTTCAGGTGAAATATGCGGTGCTAATGCATCCTTAGCATAAGGAAGATCAGGTAATGAATGTGCCATAATAAAATCCTCTTGGAAATAGTGCTTGACGGTGATTAATTCTAAACTAAGCGCGTAAGATAGGCCATTGGCTGATGTCATGCAATATGTCTGAGTCAGCAAGTGTTTTTT
>CACVAV010000124.1 GCA_902727945.1 uncultured Thiotrichaceae bacterium
CCGGCCAGCAACTGGCCTTCGCTATTGGGAAATTCTAGTTTAATTCGTGGCATGGCTGACCTGCTCCTTGTTATCTTTCATTGATGATTAATAGTACACGACCCGGAACGGTACGTTTCATCAACAGGTAATGGATGCACCACTGCCGGGCGAAGCAAATTGAAAACTTTACATCGCATTTGTATCAGTAATTCATAAAAAAGTGAAAAAAACTCTTTACATTAGAATATTCTAATATTATGATACTCTCCATACTGAAACACGGCACTTATGCCACTCAACAAACAAATTGCCAGGAGTTACATCATGAAATTACAAACTATCACATTCGCTGCTTTGATCGCTCTTTCTACTGCTGCATCTGCTGAATTCTTCGATAACGGAACCGGTACTGCTAACGGCGCAGGTAACGGACAAGCTTACACAGCTGCTAACGGCCAGGGCTATGGCACAGGCGCTGGTGACATGAACGGCTGGGGTCGTGGTAAAGGCAACGCTGACGGCGAAGTTGAATTCCAAATCACCTTCAAAGGCAAAGGCAAAACTGACATGAGCAGCGATGTATACGGCGCTGGTAAAGGCAACGCAAACGGCAACCTGCAAGGTAACGGAAATGGTTACGGCAGCGGCTATGGCAACACTTACGGCATGACTCAAAGTTCTGCTAACGGCCAGCAAATGCCTTTTTACGGCCAACGCTTCCCTATGCAGGCACAGGCACCGGTTGCACAACCAGCTGCTCCTGCTGCACAGGCTACTGCGCCACAAGCACCAGCTGCTGCACAGTAATCGAATCTTAAGATTCAACTAAAGATCCTAGCAAGGGTATCGGCTTCGGCGGGTGCTCTTGCTTTTTGCGTTTGTACTTCCGTAAAAAAATCCCCTCCGTCTCCCCTTTTACAAAGGGGAGTGCCCTCCAGTAAAGATTGGTGGGCATCGAAAAACTTCCCCCACTTGAAAAAAGCCATATCTGTTGTAAACCTGATTTCCCCTATGCTAACGTGATCACAAAGTTTTCAGGGCACTCTCAGGAGAGTAATATCATGAGCGACGACGCTATCAACGAGTCGGCTTTCGCTGCCAACGATCTGCACGCCACCAGCGCAGACCATATGTTTACCGGCGCATTAAGCATGTTTCGCCGCAAGTATAGTCATGACCTGAGCCAGGCGGATCTGGCGATTCTGGGGATTCCTTTTGATACCGCGACCAGTGGCCGTTCCGGTGCCCGTCTGGGGCCGCGTGCGGTACGGGCGGCTTCTGCTCAATTAGCATGGGATCGTCATTGGCCCTGGGAGTTTAATGCCTTCAAGCAGTTGGCGACGGTTGATTATGGTGATGTGTATTTTGATTATGGCCGCCTTGATCTTGCCCCGAAAGCGATTGAGGATACGGCACGGAAAATTCTGCAAACTGATACGGCTTTATTGAGTATCGGGGGCGATCATTTTGTAACTTATCC
>CACVAV010000125.1 GCA_902727945.1 uncultured Thiotrichaceae bacterium
TCACGGGTAACCATGGCTGCGAGCATGGAGCCAAGGAAGACGCCCGGCACTAAGCCAATATCGAAACTCATGGGAATCACCGGCTGGTTAATCAGTGCCATTAAAGTATCCGCTGACGAACCGGTGAAGCTGACACTTTTTATCGCGATAATATCGAATGAATTGGCTGCATGCCAACTGGTTAATACCCAGCCCAAAGTGACACTCAGGCCGGTCACCACGGCTGCTACTGCCCACCATTTATTAACCTGATGTTTTCTGGCATACCACACTGCTGCGATTAAGAAAATTGCGCCCAGCATCATGCCACCGTATTGAGGTAGCAGATGGGTAAAGCCACGCGAGTTGGCATCCACCAGCCATAAGGATGATAGTGACTCACGGGCAGGGGAGAGAATGCCGCGCAACGAAGCTTGTGCCACAATGGTGATAATTAATCCGGAAATCAGCGCCCGCATATTACCGGTAGCGGACAACACCAGTAAACGACTGGCGCAACCACCGGCTAGCACCATGCCCGCGCCAAACATCAGCCCACCAATGATTGCGCCGGACATGGAACCCATAGTGTTCAGCTGACGGATTTGGCCGGTATCAATGCTGCCGGTTTCGATGAAAAACTGTGTGGTGATTAATGCCGCACCAAAGGTCAGTAACCAGACAGAAAATTTCTTTCCGGCTTTGCCGCGCCATAGCTCGACACAGGCTGCCCGCAGACAAAACCGGCTTTGTTGTGCAAAAATACCAAAAGTCAGACCCACCAACAGGCCAATCATCACAGAAATCTGACCGCTGCCTAGTGCTTCTAATAGTGTTTCAGTGTTCATTTCTTATCCCCGCTTTTCTGCGTTGTGGCAGAAAAGCTACCATTACTGTCTGATATACATAATATGCTGGGCATTTTAATGCTGAGAAGGGCGGGAGTAGATGATGTGGGTCAATAAGTATATAAGAATACACTGAGATTTTTGATAAAAATAATGACGGGGTTTGTCAGTCAGGTACACACACTGAATGTTATCTGTATTGCTCTACCACCCCGATACCGCTACGATGAGCGGCATATATAAACATTGGATAATGCATGAATACACTGGTTTTTGACATTGAAACCATCCCGGATATTGAGGGTGGCCGTAAAATTTATGATCTGGGTGATGATCTGGACGACGATGGTGTTGCGAAAGCCATGTATCACCTGCGTTTCCAGAAGTCAGGCACCGAATTTTTACCGCACCACCTGCACCGCATCGCTGCTATTTCGGTGACCTTTCGGGGGCGTGGTGATGATTTTAAGGTCTGGTCATTGGGTGATGAGTCAGCGGATGAGGCTGAGTTGATCCAGCGGTTTTATGATGGGATTGATCGTTATACACCGACGATAGTGTCATGGAATGGCGGTGGTTTTGATTTGCCGGTGCTGCATTACCGGGCGATGAAATATAAAATCGCTGCGCCGCG
>CACVAV010000126.1 GCA_902727945.1 uncultured Thiotrichaceae bacterium
TATGAAGAGAATGGTGCGTTTTTTGAAATGCACCTGCCGGAACACATGCGCTACTACCGTCATGCGAATAAAGATTACCTGGAATTTGCCAAAGAAGCGGCCTGGGTCGGATCGACTGATCAGATTGTGATTGAGTTGTATTCTGAAACACAGCAGCGCTTTAAGCTGGCGGGACAGGGTTTGTATGACGGGCCAATGCCAACTGAGGCGCATCACAAAGAGCGCTTGAGCACTTACTTCGACCCGCTGCCATTTTACTATAAGCCGATTGAGCAGTGTCGCATTGCTGAAGATGAGTATCCGTTTTTTGCGGTGAATCAGCGCCCGATGTTTATGTATCACTCCTGGGATTCGCAAAATGCCTGGTTACGGCAGATTTGTGCACAGAATTTCATGTACATGAACCGTGCGCGGGGTGAGGAAATTGGAATTGAGGACGAGTCGTGGTGCTGGGTTGAATCGCATAATGGTAAAATTCGTGTGCAGATCAAGCTGATGGAAGGTTGCCAGTCAGACACGGTGTGGACATGGAACGCCATTGCTAAGCAGCGTGGTACCTGGGGTCTGAGTAAGGATGCCAATGAGTCTAACGACGGCTTCCTGATGAATCATTTGATCTCTGAGTTATTACCACAAAATGGTGATGCAGAAGATAAAGTGACTAACTCTGATCCGGTGACCGGGCAGGCTGCCTGGTACGATCTGAAGGTGAAGATTTATCCGGCGGATGAAACCGGTACGTGGCCTGTTTTTCCGGTGATTAAGCCGTTGCCGAATGCTACGCCGTCACCGGAAATACTGCGCTATAACACGCATACTGCGGTGAATGTGGTACGTCCGATGGAGGATGTGCTATCTCGCGGCAGTGTCCATGACAAGAATCGGGGAGCTTAATCATGAAATTAGGATTAGTTATTGATTTAGATGTATGTGTCGGTTGCCATGGCTGCGCTGTCTCATGCAAACAGTGGAATACTTCCGGAACGACGGGGCCGTTAACGGATTATAAGCCTTATGGCGAAGATCCGAGTGGCGTGTGGTTTAACCGCATTCGTCATTATGAGGTCGGTGATTATCCGAACAATAAAACCATCAATTTTCCGATGTCCTGTAACCATTGTGAGCAGGCGGATTGTGTGGATGTGTGTCCGACCGGTGCGAGTTATAAGCGTGCGGAAGATGGCATTGTGCTGGTGGATCAGGATAAGTGCATGGGCTGTAATTATTGCTCATGGGCGTGTCCATACGGTGCACGTGAATTAGACCGTGAATCCGGCACGATGAAAAAGTGTACTTTGTGCATCGACCGTATTTATGACGAGAATTTGCCGGAGGAAGATCGCCAGCCATCCTGCGTGATGACCTGTCCGTCCAATGCGCGTCATTTTGGTGATTTTGATGATCCGGAGTCCAATGTCAGTAAATTGACACGTGAGCGTAATGGCTACGGTCTGATGCCTG
>CACVAV010000127.1 GCA_902727945.1 uncultured Thiotrichaceae bacterium
TTAAGGTAGTTTCCCCTGCCTGTCTTGGCCCGAGTACAGTGACAATCGGGTATTCTTTTAGCAGTGCATGTAGTTCATGCGGTGATGTGTCGTGGAATCATGCTGATTGTGTAGTTCTTGCAAATCAGGAGTTCAACTCCCGATTTGCAAGGTTTTCAGCTAGCCTTTACGACTTATCGCCCAGCTGCTCTGCCAAAAACGCACTGGTACGTTCCCATGAAAGCGCAGCATTTTTCTCATCGTATCGAGAACCGGTAGGATTAGCGAATGCATGATCCGCATCATACCAATGCACCGTCAGGTCATCTGATTTGCCCGCTGCTGCCATTTCTTTCTCGAAACCAGCCACCATTTCTTCATTGATGCTCTTGTCCAGCTTACCGAAGTGACCTAATACCGGGCCATTCAGCTTCTTCAGTTCATCAGCCGGTGTAGTAACGCGGCCATAATAAATAACCGTCGCATCGACCGGTGTGGCTACCGAGGCATTCAACGACCAGCCGCCACCAAAGCACCAGCCCATGGTGGCGACTTTGCCATTAGAGCGTTCGTGGTTTTTCAGGAAATCCACCCAGCCGGTCAGCGTATTGGTCGCCGCATCCTTATCGACTGCTTTCATTAAGCCCATTGCGCCTTCAGCGTCTGTGGCGACTTCACCACCGTATAAATCAACCGCCAGCGCGATATAGCCCATTTTGGCCAACTCACTCGCTACGGTTTTAATGGAGTCATTCAGTCCCCACCATTCATGGATGAGGATCACCGCCGGTGCTTTCTCCGCTTCCGGCATGGCTAATGCCGCCGTCACTTTTTTATCGCCGACTTCAAGACTAACATCGGTGAGTGTATCAGCCGCCGCGCTGGCCAGTTCCGGGTACGCGAGGACTGCGGCCAGCGGTAGTGTCGCCAGGCCTTGTAAGAATAAGCGGCGTTGTTTAGGGTCGATCGTCAGGGCAGGCAGGTTACTTTGGGGGCCACAACCAGTAATATTACACATCGAACATTTCTCCATTTTTTGTTTATGACATACAGTACTTTAGGCGAATATTTTGTTAACAGCTCATAACATCCATTATTTATATCCCGAAGCCGGGCGGGAACACACCGTTTTACGCAATGTTAGTCTGCAATTGCAAGCGGGTGAACGGGTCGCACTCGTTGGCAGCAGCGGGTCAGGTAAGTCTACGCTACTTAACCTGCTAGGTGGAATTGATACACCTAAACAGGGAAATATCAGCATTGCCGGACGGGAGCTGTCGAAGCTACGTGAACCTGATCTGACTTTGTTCCGCCGCGAGCATATCGGGTTTATCTACCAACAATTTAATCTGATTCCGACCTTGACGGTGGCGGAGAATATCTTGTTGCCGCTTGAGCTGTTGGGAGTTTCTCAGGCTGAGCAGCGGGAGCGCCTGAAACATTGGCTGGCTGTGGTTAAGTTACCGGCGCGGGCAGATGCGTTTCCTGATCAGTTATCCGGTGGTGAGCAGCAGCGGGTGGCGATTGCGCGTGCTTTGATTCATGAACCGGCTTTAGTGCTGGCTGATGAGCCGACGGGGAATCTGGATGCAACTACCGGTGCGGTGGTGTTGGATTTGTTGTTTGAACTGGCGCAGCAGACTAACCAGACTTTGCTGATTGTGACGCATAGTCAGGTGGTGGCGGAGAAGGCTGACCGGGTGTTGGTTCTGCGTGACGGGGAGTTAGTGACGGGCGATGGCGCTATTGCCTGGTAGGAGTGCTGCTTACACCCCTTATCTGTTGATGGTTTCCATTCGGCCCCTAAAAACAAGCATTGATTTTGCTTATGCAGCATGATCCGGATTTAATTGATACGGAAGCTCGGTAACTGCATGAATTAGGGGTATGCATCCTTACGGCAGTTCAGGCTAATGGGTTTTCTGAGGTGAAGTGGGTATGAATTTGTCACGTAAGTTGTTCTTTAGCGGGTTCCTATTACTTGTCGCGCTGGCTTCGCACTCGCCATTACAAGCGGCTGGCGATAAAGATGTTGCCGGTGTCGTTCTGAGTTTTGACGATACCTATGTTAAGCAGTGGTATGATTACTTTGGACAACGCACTGATAATGATGAAGTGAAAGCCACCTTCTTTGTCAGTTATTGGCATACTTTATCTGATGCCGAAATAGATAAGCTACGTTTACTTCGGGCTAAAGGCCACGAAATTGGCAATCATACTTACAGCCATAAAGGCGTAGCAGGTGACTATAACTTTGATCCGAGCCGCGTGCAGGAATATCTGGGCGATCAAATCATACCTTCTTTATTAAATATGCGTGCTGACGGGTTTTCTCCTGTCAGTTTTTCATACCCGTCGGGTGAGCGAAACGAAGTTTATGATGCTGCAGTTCGTCAGTATTTCCCCTACCTGCGCACCACTTTTACGGATGTCAGTCGTGAAATGTTCCAAACAGGTGAGATATTTCATGGGCCGAATGATCAGTATGAAGTATTAGCCGGTGATGGTATTGATAATAGCTACAACAATCCGGTCGCTGAGATTGAAGCAGCATTGCTGCGCGCGAAGACCAATAATGAGATCGTTACCGTTTATGCTCACCGGATTCTGGCAGATGGTTCTCCTGATGCTGACCATCCTTATGGTATCAGGGGCAGTAAACTGGATCGTTTGATTGTGGCAGCTAAAGAAATGGGGTTGAAGTTTTACACTTTTGAAGAAGCCTGGAAAATCGGTAATCAAAATGGTCCGGTCAGTAATACCAATATAACTGTGAGTAGTTCAGGCGGCAGTGGTTCGGTTAATGCCTATATTATTTTTCTGTTGTCATTAGTGTCGCTACTGAAACTAGCTCCGGGAATTGCTAAGCGATTGTTTAGGCATTGAGTCCTATATGAAAGCCAGGAAGCCACTGTGGGATCACAGTGGCTTCACTTCAGATATTATTCAATTGTGCTGATCATGTATTCAACGACGCTTTTAAAATCAGCCTCGGAATAATCAGCGCTACCAGCTCTTATATACATGTGACTTTTACCTTCGACCACGCTTTTTGTCAGGCCATCAAGGCCGAGAGCGATACGATCATCCCATGCTGAGGGCACGCCAATCATAGGTGCACCCGCTTCACCGGTATTGTGACAAGTGAAGCAAATCATATCGTATACTTTATAACCATTATTCAGGCGCAGGTGGCGGGCTTTATCGGCCTCGCTGGCACTATTGACACTGGCACGATTACTATCATCAGTAGCTGAATTCATCATATAAGCAACAATGTTACGGATCATCGCTTCAGATTCCAGTGCACTACCGCCCTTTGAATACATGTGGTTAGGGCCGTTGATAACAGCTTGATAAAGTGTATCTTCACCAAAGGTCAATAATTCAGCCCAATCATCTTTTACACCCAATTTTGGCGCACCGTTAATGCCACTGGCGTGACATGCGATACATAACTGGTTGTACATCGTTTGGCCTGCTTTCAGGTCTGTGGCTGGCTGTTCTGCCGCCGATAGCGGATTCATGAACAGATTGAGACACATGGATAAAATCAATAATTTAGTGTACTTCATTTTTTACTCCTCCGGTGCGTCTTCATCACCGGATTGAATAACCAGAACATCACACTTTCTCCTTGTTTATTAGAACCTTCACTCAAAAGTATAGCAGTGAGTTTGATTACTTCACTTGACTAAGCTCATGTTTCAACTAGAAATTTTTTATTAAGTCAGTCGTACTGAAACGCTTGTTTTCTCAGTCACATACAAATTTGAGTGTAGTACGCAAGGTTGTGCAACAGCGCTGCCCCGGTGGTGTTTGGATGCTTTATTTGATTGATTTTTATTCATTTTGCGTTCAGGGCGACTTGGTAAGATCCTGACCTATCAATAAGTTACAATAGAAATCAAACAAACTTGATAAGGTACGTACCATCTGACCGGTTGGTACGTTTGTTTGGAGGAGGTCAACGTACCGCCTACTGGGCGGTATTGTTCCAGGGAGAATAAATTATGACAATTGCTCAGATTGGATCTGCTAAATTGTGCACGTTTGCACACGATTTAGTCGATGTTGTTCAGCGCTATCAGCATAAACAGCACGGCCATACCACCTTACAGATGCATAATACCCGCATGGGTGAGTGGGATGAAATTTGTGTGATGGCAGTAGACGCTGACACCAGTACAGAAAAACTGGTTGTTAAAATCAGCTTGGCCCGGTTGACACAAGTAGAGCGGGCGCAGTTAAAGCTGCAGGTCGGTTTATATAATAAAACGTTGCTCAGCTCATAGGTTTTCAATCACAAAAATAACTCACTGCTTATCCATTGAGGAATTAAGCACGCCGCTTAAATTAGAACACTGTTAACTGTGCAGTGTTCTATACCCTCAGCTTTGTTTGCTCCGGATTACTAATGCAATGCCGCCAAGAATAGCCAGAGATGCTAATACAAAACGCATCGTGACAGGCTCTCCCAGCAGAATAATGCCCCCCAGCGCTGCGATAACAGGAACACTCAACTGAACAGTGGCGGCGTTCGCGGCCTTCAGTTCAGGTAACACAAAATACCAAAGTGCGTACCCCATTCCGGAAGCTACTGCACCAGAAGCAATAGCGTAGCCGACACCCGCGATGTCCAGATTAGTATTTGAGATGAGCGCCGCACTCAGTATCACTGTGAACAGGGTAGCGCGTAGGAAATTCCCGGCAGTTACCCGTGTCGGGTCGCCACCACTTTTGCCACGCAGTGAATACACCCCCCACGCAATGCCTGCGGTCAACATCAACACCGAACCCATCAGTGGCGGGGCAGACAGTCCGGGGAGCAATAGTCCAACCAGTCCTGCCAATGACAGTACCAGACCAACCAGTTGTTGTTTATTAAACCGTTCGCCACTGAGTAAACCGTAGCCAATCATCGTTGCCTGAACAGCGCCAAACAGCAGCAAAGCACCCGTCGCCGCTGTCAGGCTGATGTAGGCAAATGAGAAACCCGCCGCATACGCAAACAAAGCAAAAGCGGAAATCCAATTGCCCTTTCCTGTACTACCCCGGCGAAAAAAGCTCACGATTAGCCATAACACAATTGCGCCGGAAATGAGCCGTATTGAGGTGAAGCTGGCTGCATCAATAGGGGTGTGTTTTAACGCAATGCGGCATAACACTGAATTGCCAGCGAATGCGAGCATGGTGATCACTGTTAATAAAAATATTCTGGTGGCTGACATTTAACTACCTTGTCGTTTTCGGGGTGGCTGGCGTTATGGCAGGCTTAATCTGTCTGCCTACCACATAATAGGTATACCATCTGTGCTTCAGAACAGGAATCATTAAGCTATAAAATTAACATACCTTCTGAATCTGAGCGGATGCGCACATGCCAAACACACTAAAACATTCCATCAATGCACAACGCGCTATCCTCAGGGAAGTGTTAGGTGAAGCGCTGGGTAAAGTCACCAGTGATTTACCCGCATTAATGGCTGATGTGAACGCACTGGACACACGGCTGCGTGAAATTTTTCAGATATTAGACCACTGTAAATACCTGTATGTACTGGACGACAAAGGCATCCAGGTCAGCTCTAATATCAACCGTTACGGTGCAGATGAAGAAATGCGTGGGCGTGATCGCTCAATGCGGCCTTATATGCAGCACATGCATGATGAGACGGTGACCTGCCATTTATCCGAAGCCTATATCAGCCGTAATAAGAAGCGTCCGTCAGTGACGGCGGTAAAAACCCTGTTTGATGAACAGGAGCAGCGGATTGGTTTTCTGGGGGTGGATTTTGATTTGCGTGAATTGCCACATTCAGATGTGATGTACGAAGAACCCAGTCAATGGCGGCAGATTAAAGGTGATCCGGCGATTCGCCAGGGTTTGTTTCACCAGGAACGGGTGGAAAGTCTGATGGATGCACAACTTGACCATGTGCTATCGGTGCATGAAGCACTAATTCTGGATCAGGGTGTACACCATATTCAACTTCACTTCTCCAGCAGTCGCTCGACTATCTGGCATATTGATGACCCTTATGTTTATCGTTTATTGACCATGGATGAATTATCGGATAGCAATATTTGTCTGGCTTATCCGCGCCGCCCTTATTTTGAACGGGCGATTATACCTAAGGTTGATATTGGCAAAGTGTTAAGGCAATTGAAGGCATTACGCTTTGCTGATGAAACTATTTATTTGCGTTACGCTTCGTTGAATATTGTGAACGGAAAAGTGGGGCTGAATTTCTCTTGTGACGGAACACATTATCTCAACTATGACGAGTTTCTGGATAAAGGCCTGGATTTTTGGTTTGGCGGTGAAACCTTCCCGCAAAATGTGCAGCCCGCCAAAAAAGCGGTAGTGGTTGATTACCCCAAGCTGGACGCTATTATTGAAAACATTGCCGGGGAAGGGTGCATGCAGGTGAGTACGTTGTTGTATGCCATAGAGAAAGGCGAGGTTCCGGAGCAGGTTGCGGCTTACTCACCGACTGAGTGTGATTATATTTACCGCGAGTTAAAATCAGTTATGGATGTGTATGAAGGTAATAGCCATTTGTAAGTCATTGCCCGGAAATCGCTCTATGCTATATATCGTGAATGTAGAAAAGTCTGCTGATCGATCATAAAACATGAGTGGATTTTACTGAATGTAGCTGATGTCACTCCAGTTACTACCTTTTGTCGCTAAAAAATTGCCGATCATCAGGGTTTTTTAACCAAATTTACTATTAAATTTTTGTTTTTTTCAGTTATTTAATAAATTATTGTTCTTAGTAAACATGTGCTTAAGAGTACTGCCCCGCTAGTTTTGGTTAGGCAGTCAGCACACCGGTACTACATTCCATTATAAATATTCTATGCTATATTAGATTTTTATATGAGTTTGCTGGATGAATTAGTGATGAAGTCTCAATGCTTCAAAGTTCAGGATAACTTATAGAAAACATTTGATAGATTTAATGCCCAATAAAACTGTAGCTAATTATATGAAAAATAAAGCAGTGTTAATGATAATTTTTGGCCTGTTCTCAACAAAAAGTATCGCAGATGAGAGTCATTTGTCAGTCATTCAGTCTGGTAATAATAGCACTATTACTCTGGACTCATCCGGATATGCGGATAATACCCTGGTTCAACAGCAAGGTGACGACCTGAGTGCAGATTTAGTTTTGAATGGTGACAGAAATATAACATTTATCAATCAGTTGAATGGTAGTCATAATGAAATTGATCTAACGGTAAACGGTGAAAATAGTCATACGACCGTCCAACAAGTTGATTCGATGCAAGCTATAGCAAATGTTAGTATCAAGGGTAACAATAATACAACTCAGTTAAGTCAATTTAGTAGCAATGAAGTCAATATTGATGCCAATATCATAGGCAATAATAATAGTTTTGTTTTTTCACAATACCATTCTGAAGGCAATAATATTGATGCTAATATTAATGGAAATTTCAATTCCGGAAATATTTTGCAAACTGGTGTCGGGAACGACTTACAACTAACCCAGGAAAATGACAACAATATCGCCAATATTTCCCAGTTGGGTAGCCATAAAGCCCTGAGTATCACCCAAACCGGCTCAGGAATGCCTGTGAACATCATCCAGCAGTAATCAAAAAATAACAAACCCCGCTATTTCAGGACAATGGGTGACGACTGAAATAGCTCTTTAAAGTGTCACCCCAATAATAGTGAGTACTAATCATGAAAAATAAACTTCTTGCCATTACCATCGCTTCTGCATTATCCACAGTGTGGAGCAGCCACCTGTTAGCAGA
>CACVAV010000128.1 GCA_902727945.1 uncultured Thiotrichaceae bacterium
TCTTCAGTGCCCGGATAAGGCCATTGGTAGTCAACCCAGCCTTTGCCTTCTTCATTTTTAGCGACACCGATCATGTTCTCGAATAACTTATCGCCGTATGTATCAAAGTCGATCAGATTTTTACCGACTAAGTCAGGCTTAACTGCGTGAGATAGCATTAAGCCCTCTAAGTCCATGCAAAATACATAGAGATCTTTGTCCTGAAAGCCGCCTTCCTTGTCGGCAAATACGTCAAACGCATCGTTACCTTTTTCGTTAACCAGCTCAGCTGCTTTCTCGCTCATAGCTTGCGCTTCTTCAACGGTTCCCATTTCCGCTTCGTCAGCTGCAAATGCGTTCAGGCTGAATGCAACCAGTCCGGTACCTATCAGGTATGTCCATTTATTCATATTTTACTCTACTCCAAAAAGTGAATGAATCTTTCAATCAGGTTTCACATGAGCCGGCTTGATGACTGCTCACGTGGATAAGGAGTATAGCCAAGGAGTTGATTATTTATTGATCTAAATTTTGATAGGGTATAAAAAAAATCCACTTGAAAAGTGAGTGCCTTAGGTCTAAGAGCATATTTCAGAAAATACCCAGTTTTACGCCTTCCGCCATACCCGCGCCGAGTTCATGGCAGGCTTCCGCAAATTCAGGCTGATAGTCACCGCTTAATATCAGCGGAGGCTGGACATGATTCCAGCGTAGTCCGGTAGTAATACGTTCAACGCTGTTTTTTGCGCCCTGGCCGTCATTTCCGGCTTTGATATACAGTGCCATTGATAGTCCTTGTTTTTCTTCAAGGCAAGGGTAATAAATCCGCTCAAAGAAATCTTTTAACGCGCCACTCATGTAGCCGAAGTTTTCAGTGGTGCCGAGAATAATGGCTTGTGCCTGTAAAACATGGCTGGCGTTTGCATCAAAGGGAGAGAGTACCAGCGGTGTTAACCCGGATGAGCTTGCACCATCAGCAACAGCATCACGCAGGGTTTGCGTGTTGGGTGACGGGGTATTGGCGATAATCAGTAGATGGTTCATGATTTAATTCCATGGAAAGCTATGGTTGATTGTAGCTTCCGCCGCTTGCTTGGGCTATTTTCTGGTAATATCGATCGAGACTATTTGCAAGAAGCCCTTGATCCGATATTTAATAGGCCGATGAATAAATTGCAATTAGATGATTTTCTTCCTTATCACTTGGTGATGTCTGCTGATCTGATTAGTCGTTCACTGTCCAGGGTTTATGCCAGACATGGCCTGACGATTCCGGAGTGGCGAATTCTCATCCAGCTTCAGGCCAATGAAAGCCTGACACCGAGTGAAATAGGTTATCTGGCTAAGATGGAAAAGGCGCGTATTAGCCGTGCTCTGGTATTGATGGATAAGAAAGACCTGATTATACGTAAGCAGGACGAATCGGATAAGCGTGTGAGTCACATTATGTTATCCGGTAAGGGGGC
>CACVAV010000129.1 GCA_902727945.1 uncultured Thiotrichaceae bacterium
CCCGATGCTCCGCTGCCGATTATCAATACGTCATACATGGCTGTCTGTGTCCTTAAATCACTGCGTCACTCACCCGTTTATTCTATTCTTATCGGGTGCACTGTAGCATAATACACCTTTATTGAGTTTCAGACTGAATTTAGGGACTCTTAAAAACATACCGAAAGTTATGCATGCCGGATAGTTGGCACGCTGTTTAGGTATGAAAATAACTTTAAGGAGATAAGCCCGAATGGGCGAAAATCACACTGATCTTGATCTGGTCCGTAGAGTCCAGGCAGGCGAAAAAAAATCTTTTGATGTGCTGGTGCTTAAATATCAGCACAAAGTGATTAACCTGATTATGCGTTATGTGCGTGATCATGACGCTGCACAAGATGTCGCACAAGAGGCCTTCATCAAGGCCTACCGTGGCCTGAAGAACTTTCGGGGGGACTCTGCTTTTTATACCTGGTTATACCGGATTGCCATTAATACGGCGAAGAATCATCTGGTCTCTCAGGGGCGCAGAACACCGGCAACTGATATTGATGCAGAAGAAGCGGAACAATATGGTGGTGAGTCAGCTCTAAAGGAATACGGTACGCCGGAACGGGAAGCACTCAAGGATGAGATTCAGGATGCGATCAATCAGTCGATTGAGGCATTGCCTGAAGACTTGCGCACAGCAATTGTATTGCGTGAGTTAGAAGGAATGACGTACGAGGAAATAGCAGTGACGATGGAATGTCCGATAGGAACAGTACGTTCGCGGATATTCCGGGCGCGCGAGGCGATTGATAAAGTATTGCAACCACTGCTCAATTGATAAGAGCAGGGTGTAAATCTGTAAGCGGGTGAAAACATGAAAACAAAACAGAATGAATTTTTGTCAGCGGTTCTGGATGATGAAGCTGGTGAATTTGAACGAAGACGGTTGTTGGGTGAGCTATGTGATGATGCTGAGTTAGGACAAACCCTTAATCGCTATTCGCTGGTGGGCGAAGCTATGCGTTCCCAACAGCGAACCGTCGTGGATAGCGGAAGTTTTCTGGCGGGCATTCAGGCTCAACTGGAAGATGAGCCTGTGTATGACCAGGTAGTGGTTGCGGCGGCGGTAAACGATGTGGTGCAAGGTGGTAGTCAAAGCGTTAGCCACAGTGATGATCAGTCTTCCGGGACAGTATCCGCTAAGCAACCCTGGCATCGCGACAATACAGCGCGTTACGCCATGGCGGCCAGTGTGGCTGTTGCAGCATTAGCCAGTGTGTTGTTAGTGCAAAATACCGGCTCACAGCCTGAGATTGCTGAAACAAGGGCGAAAGCAGAGGTGAAAACAGAATCACCTGCTGTGCTTAAATCCATTGCAGTAGTCGATGCTGAAACTACTGTAGCGAGTGACAGTGAGGCAGCGGTTGCAGCAGCTAAGCCCATCAGTGGCCGCAATGGCTCCATTCGCAGAGTGACCAGCCCGGATCAGCGAACGGCAGATACGCTGAAACAATATGTCACTTTACACATGCAATACCGCTCGAGTAACGGTATTGCCCCTTCTATACAGGCGGTTTCATACGCGCAATGATCACAAATAAACGTCTTAGTCTATTGGGTGTACTGCTATTATTAACAGCCTCGGGTGTTCAGGCTGCTTCAGAAGAGGGAGAGCAGCTACTAAAGAGTATGCAGTCAGCGGTGCACTCGCTGAGTTATGAAGGTAATTTGGTATTCTGGAAAGGCAATGAAATGTCGGAATACCATATCGAGCATCAACCAGGGCAGGGCAATAGTTCTGAAAGCGTTATTCAGTTAAATGCCGGGAATGCTGGTGCGACGCAACAACAGCAGCAATTTTCTTTGGTCAATTCCAGTAGTTTGCGACTGCCCGCGCAACAGGTTTACTCTATTGACGTGGGGCAGGACGGGCAGATTGCCGGCTTGCCTTGTAAGGTGGTGGTGATTCGTCCTAAGGATAAAATGCGCTACTTATACCGCTATTGCATCCATCAGGATAGTGGCATGTTGCTCAAGTACTCGGTGATGAATCGTCAGCAGCAATTGCTTGAACAATTTATGTTTACCCAGTTGAATATCAGTTCAACTGTTGAGCAGGAAGCGCTGGTGGTTAATCAGGCCGCGATGGCTTCATCTGCCTCAACTGATCAGGAAGCCTTAGGTGTCAGTGGCTGGGATCTGAGTCAGTTACCCGCAGGCTTTAGCGTTAATCAGGTCAGATCAATTCCGGGAAAAAATAATGCGCATCAGGTTATTTTGTCAGATGGCCTGACCTTTGTTTCGGTGTTTATTGAACCTGACAATACCGCCAAAGCCACGCGCAGGAAAGTGCCTCCTTCCGGTGCCACCAATATTCTCACCGTTGAAGTCGCCGGACATACGGTCACTATGGTCGGTGAAGTGCCTGATGAAACGCTCCATGCAATTAAGAATGGCTTAAGGTATGTTGCCCCATAATGATTTGAATAGGTTAAGAATTAACCTAAATAATTCGGATCGGGGCGATGAAATGATTGAACAAAAGGCTAGAGTGGTGAGTTTGAAGCAAGGTTATGCTTGGGTTGAGCCGTTGTCTGCGGGTAACTGTAATGGATGTGAGGCGAAATCCTCGTCGTGTTCATCGGCAGGTGCTTTTGATTTCATGAAACCTAATAGTGAAAAAATCTATGTTCAGAATCCTATCCATGCCAGACCGGGCGATGAAGTTGTTATTGGTCTGCACAGTAATGCCTTGTTGATTTATTCATTATTCGCTTATTTATTACCACTGATGAGCATGTTAGTTTTCGCCATTCTGGGTAATGAGTTGTTCACAGCGTTAAATATGCACGCTGATTTTGGCGCTGTTCTGGCGGGTATTGGTGGTTTACTGACTGGTTTTAAACTGGCAGGCTGGTTGGCGCAGAATATCTCTAAATCAGATGATAGCGCGCCGGTTATCTTACGTCCGAATGAAAAAATTATTCAGCCTATGATGCCTGTTGGTCATGCCTGAGTAGTAGCTGGTTTTTTATAACTCCGTTTATAGTGCAATGCCCGTTTTATGCGGGCATTGTGCGTTCCGGGGTTTGTAGTTATTCTCAGTGTGCTTTTAATAAAGAAATCAAACTAAGTGTGATCCTTGCTGTCGCGCCCCACAGTAACTCCCCGTCATATTCATTAAAATAAGCGATAGCGGCTTTTTGTTTTTGTTGTGCCAGTGTTCTATAACGGATTTCATGATTAGCCGGATTAGCCAGCCACTGCAAGGGGATGGAAAAGGCCCGCCCGACTTCATCGGTTTGTAGCGTGAGTGAATAAGGCCATGGAATATGGCCGACAATGGGCGTAATTCTGAAATTACTTACACTGTGATGATGTCCAAGCTGGCCTAACACCGTCACATCGTCGGGCACCACGCCAATTTCTTCATGTGCTTCCCGTAGTGCAGTCGCCTGCATATCCTGGTCATACTCTTCATATTTGCCGCCCGCAAAAGCCACCTGGCCACTGTGCCTATCCCGTTCGGTCGTGGCGCGCCGGATATAAAGCAGGTGCCAACTGTCTTCAACCCGGATAAACGGGATCAGCACACCCGCCTGTTTGTAGTCACACACTGGTTGAACGAGTGGAATATCGTGTGTCAGTTCGCCCCTGCAATCAAGGCGTTTTGCAATGTCGTGTTCTGATAGTTGATCCAGATTCTGCATATGGCTTATCCTTTTATTTTAATGTGCCTTTCCGGTGAAAGCTTCTGCAACTCAGTCATCAGCTCTTTTACTGCCTCATCGTGTTCGGTATCAAAAGACTCATCAATTTCTGATAGCAACGTATCGTACTGAGGCAATACACCTGCAGTATCCAGTTCTGTAATCAACTCATCAATGATGCTTTCATACTCATCGAAAGTCAGGCTGCGTAACGCATTAATGCGGGTGAGGTAATCTTGCCGGTTGCTCATTGGTAGTCATTAATTCTTTGAATGGTTCAGGTTTTAATCATACGTAAAAAGCCGACTAAGAAGTCGGCTTTTATGAGTATTTATTGCTTTTGATCAATTGGTTTAGTATAGATCACGGTTACCATGATTACTGAACAATTCGCCCAACCGGACTACCGGCTTTAGGCAGTGGCGCATAAGGCCCTGCATGGTATTTCCAGACATAAACCGGATCTTCCAGATGCCTGATCCAATAAAGTTTGCCGGAATTGCGCCACGGATCAAGGATAATGCCGGTATCAAAGGGTTGGCCTTTAGCCGTTACGATCAGCGTACTGTGTTCACGCCATGGGTCACCTCTGAAAGCAACCCCCCAGTAGACATCCATGGTGCGCAGGTGTTTTTTGCGTGCCATATCAGTCATAGCTTTTGCCCAGTCAGTACATAAGCCTAACTTACGCGCGCCTGAGTTGCGCAAGGTATTGTGATACATCGGTGGCCAGGTTAATTCCCATTTTTCAGCGAGGTACATGGGGTAGACGTATGAATCATGAGCCAGCTCGACAGCTTCGTTACGGCTTATATTCGGGCCAAGGCTCAGCAGTGCGCCCGCCAATTCACGAATGTTTTTCTCGGTTTTCGGGTCCATCCGCTTCATTTGCGGGCGACCGTCACCTAAGATTTCGACATTATCGTTAAAATTAACAGAACAACCTGAAAGAAGGGTTGCGGCAGCAATAATTGACAAAATTATTTTTTTTATGCCGGGCATAGCTATTTTTCCTTAACAAAATGCATCATATAATTGACATCAACATCTTTAGTGATGCGGTAACTCTGGAACAGGGGATTATAGCTTAACCCACTGATATTTTTAAGATCTAGTTCATTCTTACGAGCGGCTTGTTCCAGCTCTGAGGGGCGGATGAATTTACCATACTCGTGCGTGCCTTTGGGTAACATGTTTAATAAATACTCTGCACCAACAATGGCTAGCATAAAAGCTTTCGGGTTCCGGTTCAGTGTTGAGAAGAACACATGGCCCTCGGGCTTCACCAGTGTTGAACAGGCCTGAATAACGGCCTCGGGGTCAGGCACATGTTCCAGCATTTCCATACAGGTCACCACATCAAATTGCCCGGGCATTTCAGCGGCCAGTTCTTCAGCCGTAATATTCCGGTAATCCATTTCAATGCCGGTTTCCAAAGCGTGAAGTGTGGCGACTGATAAAGGTGTTTCACCTAAATCAATACCGGTGACTTCAGCGCCTCTGTGTGCCATGCTTTCAGCTAAAATTCCGCCGCCACAACCGACATCCAATACTTTTTTGCCCCGGATTCCGGCGCACCCGTCAATATAATTCAGTCGTAACGGGTTGATTTCGTGCAATGGTTTAAACTCACTGTCCATATCCCACCAACGATGTGCAATTTCCTCAAACTTGCGGATTTCATTGGGGTCGACATTTCTAATGGTGTTCTCTGCTAGTTCAGTCATTGCCGTTCTCCGTAGGTGTGGTGTGTGTTCCGAAGGTCGCGATTTTAGCCTGCCATGTTTTTGCAGTAGTGACCAAGGCTTCAGAATCCAGGGTGGTCAGTTGGCGATTTTCCATTAATAAACGCCCGTTTACCCAACTATGTGTTACCTGATTACGGCTGGTGCAGTAAACCAGATGCGAAACCGGATCATATAAAGGTTGTGATTCCAAACCACTCAGATCCATGGCTATCAAGTCAGCTGATTTCCCGGTCTCCAATGAACCGGTCACATGATCCAGTCCTAAAGCCTTTGCGCCATTAATGGTTGCCATGCGCAAAGCCTGTTTTGCGGGTATAGCGGTGGCATCGCCGGAAAAACCTTTACCAATCAATGCGGCGGTGCGCATTTCGCCCAGCATGTCGAGGTCATTGTTGCTGGCGTTACCGTCTGTGCCCAGTGCTACATTAACACCGGCTTCAAGTAATTTAGCGACGGGACAAAAGCCGCTGGCCAGCTTCATATTGGATTCGGGGCAGTGAATGACGTGAGTGTTTTTTTCCGCCAATAATACAATTTCATCGTCCTGTAGTTGCGTCATGTGCACGGCAAGAAAATGTTTGTCCAGCAGGCCCAGTTTGTTCAGGCGTGACAGGGGGCGCTCACCACCATTTTCAGTGGCCTGCATGATTTCAAAAGCTGTTTCATGCACATGCATATGAATAGGCGCAGTCAGCTCACCGGCCAGCCTGCCTGCTTCTTTTAATGGTTCATCTGACACAGTATAAGGTGCATGCGGGGCCAGTAAGGTGCTGATAGTCGGGTGATCTGCACAATAGTCATTGAGCGCCCGACCTTTTTGAAAATACTCATCCGGTGATTGAGCATAAGCCGTAGGGAAATCAACCAGAATCATACCTAATGTGGCGCGGATACCGCTTTCCTCAACGGCTTTGGCGGCTGCTTCAGGAAAGAAGTACATATCATTGAAGCAGGTGGTACCGGAACGTAACATTTCCGCAATCGCCAGTTTAGTGCCGTCATAAACAAAATCAGCGTCTGCCCATTGGCCTTCGGCAGGCCAGATATGTTCTTCCAGCCATTCCATCAAGGGCAAATCATCAGCCAGGCCTTTTAGTAGCGACATAGCTGCGTGCGTATGCGCATTAATCAGGCCGGGTAGCAGGGCTTGTTGTTCCAGGTGAGTATATTGTTCCGCCTGATATTTTTGTTTCGCGGCAGCTATCGGCAATATATCAATGATGGTGCCATCCTGAATGGCGATGGCATGGTTTTTCAGAACCCGGTCATCCTGGTCGACGGTTAATAGCCAGCTGGCACTAATTAAATGTTTAATTTTCATAGGAATGTTGTAAAATTACCGCTTATTTGTTTAGTTTCAATTAAGGTTTTTGATACATTATGAGCCAACACGACTCAGTCAGGGCAGTTGAGTGGAATGATAACCACCTCGTCTTGCTCGATCAGCGCAAATTACCACATGTTGAAAAATATATTCAGCTTTTCAATGCAGAAGATATAGCCGAAGCCATCACCAATATGGTAGTTCGTGGTGCACCGGCTATTGGAATTACCGCAGCCTATGCGATGGTATTAGCTGCCCGGAAGGCTTTTAATCAGTATCCGCAGGACTGGCGAAAACGCCTTATCAGTGACTACGAAATCTTACTGGCCTCCCGTCCTACGGCCATTAATCTTAAGTGGGCGCTGAGGCTTATGATGCGCGAGATTGACAGGGTTGAGGACAGTAATGATCCGATCGGTCAGCTACTCACTTTCGCACAGGCCATCCACCGTGATGACATTGAGGCGAATTATCGCATGGGCCGGTTGGGTAGCGCACTTATCGACACGACGCATGGCGTCATTACGCATTGTAATACCGGTTCACTGGCCACCGGCGGCTACGGTACCGCGTTGGGTGTTATTCGCAGTGCGTATGCTGATAAACGTATTGAACATGTTTATGCCGATGAAACCCGGCCATGGTGGCAGGGTTCGCGCCTGACCGCCTGGGAATTAATGAAAGATCAGATTCCGGTTCACCTGCTGTGTGATGGTGCAGCGGCTCATTTGATGCAACAAAAGAAAGCTTCATGGGCAATTGTTGGCTCTGACCGCATTGCGGCTAATGGTGATGTGGCGAATAAGAT
>CACVAV010000130.1 GCA_902727945.1 uncultured Thiotrichaceae bacterium
CTAAAATTTAATGAACAGGTGTATTTGTTTGAGTTTAAGGTGGTGGAGTTAGCGCCTGAAGGCCGGGCTATGCAGCAGCTGAAGGATAAACGCTATGCAGATAAGTACCGGGGTTTGGGTTGGCCGATTCATTTGGTGGGAGTGGAGTTTAGTAAGGTGGATCGTAATGTGGTGGGGTTTGAGGTGGAGAGAGGGTAATCTGAAAGTCACTTTACAGCAGCTCCGTTTGACTCGGTTGATTCCAGCCCGGTTACTCTGAAAAAAACTGCGACCATTTCGCCGTCGCTACGTCTTTAATAATAACGAACCATTATTCAGAGGCATACAATGAAACGTTTTCATGTTCATATTTCCGTTGATGATCTTGCTGCAAGCATAGAATTTTACAGCCAGCTATTTGGACAAAAACCTAGCCTGACCAAGGAAGACTATGCAAAATGGATGCTGGATGATCCACGTATTAACTTTGCAATCTCAACGCGAGGCCACGAAGCCGGACTCAATCATTTTGGTCTACAGGCAGATTCTGACAGCGAATTAGCTGTGCTAAAACAACAGGCTGAAGCCGCGATGGGGTACGAAATGAGCGTTGCAGAAGCTGATACCTGCTGTTATGCACTCAGCAAAAAATACTGGGTGACTGACCCTTCAGGAATCCCTTGGGAACATTATATTTCGATGGGAGAAAGCAAAAAATTTAACGACCCTGATAGTAAAAGTGCCGGGTGCTGCATCCCTTCAGCCCCTGATAACACAGCTGTTCAGCACGGAAGTAGACGGGGTGGCTGCTGCTAATGACTACGTTAACCACTCCGGATAAACAGGCATTAGGCGATGCTTACCAGGCTTTGCACAGTAGTTTATTGGGGTGGTTAATCGCGAAAGTTAATGATCGCTCCGTTGCTGAAGACTTGCTGCATGATGTGTTTAGGAAAGCGCTGATGGCCAGTGATCAAAAAGCGCCGCCTGCAAACATTAACGCCTGGTTGTTTACTATCACCCGAAATACTGTGATTGATTATTATCGCAGTAAGCGCCCGATGCTTGAGCTTCCGGAAGAGCTGCAATTTAACGATGAACAAAATAATGTGCACCAGCAGTTATCGGTGTGTTTATTGCCGATGGTGGAGCGGCTGCCAGCAATCTACCGGGATGTTTTAATCGCTGTTGTTTTTGAAGGTCACACGCAACAAGTAGCAGCTGATGAAGAAGGTGTATCACTGTCTGCAATTAAAAGCCGGGTTAGCCGGGGGCGTCAGCTGCTGCGGAAATCGTTGGTCGCATGCTGTGATATTGAAACTTCCGGCTCCGGTGATGTTGAGGATTTTTATCAAAAGTTCCCTTCTTGTGACTGTTAGGCCGGGTGTGGTGTTGTCAGCGTGCTCAACGCCATACGCGG
>CACVAV010000131.1 GCA_902727945.1 uncultured Thiotrichaceae bacterium
ACCTGATTATCTTCCAGGTGATAAAGGAATGAACCACCGTAGGTATCCGTTGGTAAGGGCCAGCCCGCAGTGTGTACGACTAAACCAGGTTGGTGATTTTCCGGCTTCACTTCCCACAGTTCTTTAATACCAATACCGTAGGTCTGCGTCTGTGAATCCGCTTCCAGATTAAAGCGTTCTTTCAGCGCTTTACCCAGATGACCCCGACAGCCTTCTGCGAAAAAAGTTTGTTTGGCGTGTAATTCCATGCCCGGTTCAAATTGCGGGCCGTGTGTACCATCACGCTGCACACCCATATCACCGGTCTGTACACCTTTTACGCTACCGTCTTCGTTATACAAAACCTCAGCAGCGGTAAAGCCGGGATAGACATCAACGCCCAACTCTTCAGCCTGTTCACCCAACCAGCGGCAGAAATTACCCAGACTGATAATATAATTGCCTTCGTTATGCATCGCCGGTGGCAGGAAAGCATTCGGCGTTTTCAGCGCACCGGTCTCGCTCAGGAACATAATTTCTTCAGAGCTGACGGGTGTGTTTAAAGGTGCACCTTTCTCTTTCCAGTCCGGAATTAACTCATCCAGTGCCGTTGGCTCAAGAATTGCCCCGGACAGAATATGCGCACCAATCTCGGAGCCTTTTTCTACCAGGCAAACCGTAATTTCCTGCTCATTTTCATTAGCCAGCTGCATCAGGCGAATGGCTGCACTCAGACCGGAGGGGCCACCGCCGACAATCAGTACATCAAATTCCATTACATCGCGTTCGATTTCTTCCACGAGTTACTCCAGCGCCGCCGTCATCTCAGGCACAGCATCAAACAGATCCGCCACCAGACCATAATCAGCGACCTGGAAAATCGGTGCATCTTCATCTTTATTGATAGCTACAATGACTTTAGAATCTTTCATGCCCGCCAAATGCTGGATCGCACCAGAAATACCGACTGCGATATACAGTTGTGGTGCAACGATCTTACCAGTCTGACCCACTTGCTGATCATTCGGCGCAAAGCCCGCATCAACCGCAGCACGCGAAGCACCTATTGCCGCACCCAGTTTATCAGCCAGTGTTTCAATCAGTTTGAAATCTTCTTCAGAACCGACACCACGACCACCGGACACAATGACACTGGAAGAGGTCAGTTCAGGCCTGTCACTTTTCTGCACTTCATTGCTAACCCATGCTACCGGCGTATCACAAGCTACCGCCGCGATTTCTTCAATCGCTGCACTGCCACCATCTGCCGCGTTATCAAAACTGGCGGTACGAATAGTCATCACTTTTTTCGCATCAGCAGTAGTCACTGTCTGAATCGCGTTACCGGCGTAGATAGGGCGGACAAATTCATTAGCGCCTTTAACTTCCATCACTTCGGAAATGACCATCACGTCCAGCAATGCTGCAACACGGGGTGCAATATTTTTACCGGAAGTCGTCGCAGGGAAAACAATATGCTCGTACTTTTCAGCCAGGCTCACCACTAATGCAGCCATCGGTTCAGCAACAGCGTGTTCATACGCTGCATCATTAGCGCACAATACTTTTGTCACACCCTGCAAACCGGCCAGCTCAGCAGCCGCATCACCACAACCGGAAGAGGCGCATAAAACATCAACGTCACCCAGTTGTACGGCAGCTGTCAGTGCTTTCGCCGTAGAATCTTTGTTTAATTGTCCTTCAAGGACTTCAGCAATCAGTAATACGCTCATGACAGTACTCCTGCTTCATTTTTCAGTTTATCCAGTAACTCAGTCACCGACTCCACCTTGATACCGGCGGCACGTGCCGGTGGTTCAACCACTGAGGTAATGGTCAGTCGAGGTGATACATCAACACCGTAATCTTCCGGTGTTTTAATATCCATCGGCTTTTTCTTCGCCTTCATAATATTCGGCAGCTTCACATAACGCGGCTCATTCAGACGCAGATCAGCAGTGATGACCGCAGGCAGTTTCGCTGTAATATTCTGCAAGCCGGCATCCACTTCGCGGGTCACATTCAGTGTGTCGCCATCAACGGTGATTTTTGAAGCGTAAGTGATTTGCGACCAGCCCAGCAGCGCCGATAACATCTGTCCGGTTGCATTCATATCATTATCGATCGCCTGCTTGCCCAGAATTACCATGCCCGGTGCTTCTTCTTCAGTCACTTTAGCCAGCAGTTTAGCAATAGCCAGTGGCTCAATGTCTGTATCAACTGTGTCAGCGGCTTTAATCAGAATCGCACGATCAGCACCCATCGCTAGTGCAGTACGCAAGGTTTCCTGTGACTTTTCAACACCAATGGACACCACCACAATTTCAGAGGCCGTTCCGGCTTCCTTCATACGGATTGCCTCTTCAACAGCAATCTCATCGAAAGGGTTAATCGACATTTTAACATTATTTAATTCAACGCCGGACTGATCGCTTTTTACACGCGCCTTTACGCTGTAGTCGATCACCCGCTTGACTGGAACGAGTATCTTCATGGTAATTCCTTTGGTTAAAAATCATGATTTTAGCTTGCCCACATGGTATACGCATACGTTGTTGTATGGAAGTGTCGGACAATGCATTTAATGTAAATCCAGCGTAAAAATAACGACCGGATTATGTATGTTTTCGTGCAATGAAATGAGTGGCTCCCCGGCGGAACAGGAACCACTCAGCCTGTGTTAAACCCGACTATGTATTTTATCAGGCCGACTCAGTTTCCGGTACATGCTTAGTTTCAGCGACTTCCGGTTTTTTCAACAGTTGCGGACGTTCAATGATGAAGTACAACACCAGTCCGATAATCACCGCAAAAATCGTCGATTTCGGGTCAGGCATCGCCAGGGTCACCGCCACAATACCTGCCACACCGCGTTCAACTGATGTTTTCAGTTGTTCCATACCCACCATGATGCAGATATAAGCGGTCAGGATCAGGGTTAGTGACAAGGCAATTGGTAATACCGGTTTGAACAGCGACACCAGCGGCAGGATAAACAAGGCAATTAAACCGGTGACCCAGAACGTACCACCACCACTGTAGATCGAGTCCATCGACTTACGACCCAGGGCATAACGTTCAGCCACTGTCGCGTGTGCCGCTGTCCACAATGGCCCGGCCAGACCCGGCCACGGCGCAATCAATGAATGAATGAAATTACGGATCGCAGTGACCAGATGAACACGATCGACGTTCATGTCAATTTTCTCATCGGGGCGTAAATGGTCAATGCGCTTAACCAGGGTAAAGCCGATAACGATGTCACCAAAAGCAATAACATAAGCAATAATCGCTGTCGGAATGGCAATCAGGTAAGTTTCCCAGTTGGGAAGGCCAATATTAAAAACCAGGAACTCAGACATCAACGAAAAATTCGGTTGCGTAATGCCCCATTGAATATCAGGTAAGGGGTATTCAGCCACCGCCCAACCAATCAACATCGCCATAATCATGCCCGGCACCATGCCGAAACTGGCAATCTTGCGTGCAATCGGATGAGTCAGCGTCAGGTTCTTAAACGACAGGGAAAATAACAGGTAAGCTGAAATAATAGCACCCAGAATCAACGAGATGGGCGTGCCATCAATACGGCCACCTACTTTCAGTTCACCCATTAACGCGGCAATACCTGCACCAATAATAATCCCGGACTTCAGTGAATTAGGAATAATTTCCACCAGTTTGGAGCCGAGCCGGGTAATGCCTAAGATAAAGAATATCAGTGCCACCTCCAACTGCAGAACAAACAAAGCTTGTATAGCCTCCGGGCCGGGTTCAAAGCCGTTCAGGTAAACCAGCACCACCGGGATTGCCGGGGTAATCCATCCCGGCACCAGGGGCACACCTAATAAGGCGGGCAGGGTGTACAACAACCCCGCAATAAATGTGAAGGCCAGTGCAGCCTCATACGGGATACCGAGATTTTTTTCCAGTAACGGGATCATCGCCAGACCGACGACAAACATAATCGTGCCCTGCAACATTTCCGCCGCTTCCCAGCGGTAATGAATAAAGGGTAAGCGGATTTGAAACGGCCCCAGCGGCCAGAACGGCTGTTCTTCACCTTCTTTGCGTTTTATTAGTTGCATGTACTACTATCCTTGGTGAGTAAAATATAAAAAACTGCATTAAATGACAGACTCAGAATCAGCTCAGAATTGATCCTCCGGCATCGCCATCATGCTTTCGCTGCCCGCCTTAACGGTGGCCAGACAAGCACGGGTGCGTGGCAGAAAATGCTGGCAATAAAACTGTGCAGTTATTAATTTGGCTTGTAGGAATGCTTTGTCACCCTCGCCGGTATCCAGCATGGATCGTGCTTGTAATGCGCTTTTGACCATCAGCCAGCCACCACACAGGTAGCCAAACAACATTAGAAAATTAACACTGGCGGCTCCGGCTATATGTGCATCGCTACCCGCATGCTCCAGTACCCACTGTGCCGCCTCGCGGCCATCAGCCACCGCTTGTGTGTAGTTTTCGCAAAGGCCAGGCGGGAGTCCGCTAACGGTATTCAATTCATCGACGACCAGATCCATGTCCTGCAATAACAGCCTGAGTGCTTCACCTTTATCAAACAGTGTCTTGCGGCCAATAAAGTCCAGCGCCTGAATCCCTGTTGTGCCTTCATAAATGGTTAGAATGCGGGCATCACGGTAATGCTGTGCCGCACCGGTTTCCTCGACATAGCCCATGCCACCCCAGACCTGAATATTCAGTGAGGTCAGCTCCTGTGACAGCTCAGTCAGCCAGCCTTTGACAATCGGCGTATACAGTTCGCCCCGCGCTTTGTGCCGTGCTTTACCGGCCGGATCACTGGTGTAATTAGCATAATCCACTTCAGCCGCCGCCGTCAGCGCCAGCGCCCGCATGGCTTCGGTGCCGGACTTCATCAGCATCAGCATGCGCCGCACATCCGGAAATTCGATAATCGGAATGCGTGAACCATCACGGCGTGTGCCTTGCAAGCGCTCTTTGGCATATTGCCGGGCTTGCTGATAGGCACGTTCGGAAATTGATAATCCCTGTAAACCTACCGTCTGCCGCGCATGATTCATCATGGTGAACATGCAGGCTAAGCCCTTGTTTTCTTCACCGATGCGATAAGCCACTGCCTCTTTGAATTCCATCACGCAGGTCGGACTGCCATGAATCCCCAGCTTGTGTTCCAGCGACAGGCATTCAACAGTATTACGTTCACCCGGATTACCGGCTTCATCCGGCAGGAATTTAGGTGCCAGAAATAAGGAGATACCTTTCACACCCGCAGGGGCATCCGGTAGCCGCGCCAGCACCAGATGGACAATATTGTCAGTCATCTGGTGATCACCCCAGGTGATGTAAATTTTCTGTCCGGTTAGCCGGTAATGATCACCTTCCGGTACAGCACGGGTTTTAACGCCCGCCAGATCCGAACCGGCATCCGCTTCTGTCAGGTTCATGGTGCCTGTCCACTCACCGCTGGCCATTTTGGGCAGATAGGCCTGCTGTAATTCAGGGTTGGCATGGTGAGCAATACTTTCCATCGCTCCCTGGCTCAGCATCGGGCACAGGGCAAAAGCCATATTGGCTGAATGCCAGATTTCATTCACTGCCACGCTTAAGGTGTTCGGCATCGCCTGGCCGTCAAATGCTTCGGCTACCGACAGTGATAACCAGCCGTCTTCGGCAAATTGCTGGTAAGCTTCTTTAAAACCGGGCGTTTGTTCGACGCCATTGGTGCCAAGTTTCGCGCCATTCTCATCACCGTCGCGGTTCAGCGGAGCCAGAATGTCAGCACCGATTTTTCCGGCTTCTTCCAGCACCGCGACCGCCAGCTCCAGATTAACTTCATCCAGTTCAGCATCGGCACACAGTTGGTCAAAATTAACTAAGTTTTTCAGGACAAATTCTGTGTCCTGATAAGGATGGATATAACTCATAATAGATTCTCCGGTTGTCTGTTAGTCCGCCGCTTAGTTCGCGTCATTTGCCCACTCGCGCAGCACAAATTTTTGTACTTTGCCGGTTGAGGTGCGCGGCAGATCAACAAAAATCACTTTCTTTGGTGTTTTGAACCGTGCCATGTGACCACGGCAATAATCCATAACGTCCTGCTCGCTGAGATTGGCCTGATCAGCCAGCTTGATAAATGCGCACGGGACTTCACCCCACTTTTCATCGCGTTTAGCGACTACGGCGACATCTTCAATATCCGGATGCTGGTACAGCACCTCTTCGATTTCGACGCTGGAAATATTTTCACCACCGGAAATAATAATGTCTTTGGAGCGATCCTTGATTTCGATGTAACCATCTGAATGCCACACTGCCAGATCACCGGAATGGAACCAGCCACCGGCAAAAGATTCGTCGGTGGTTGGCGGGTTCTTCAGATAACCTTTCATGACAATATTGCCGCGCATAAAGACTTCGCCGATGGTTTCACCGTCTTTGGGCATCGGAGTCAAGGTATCCGGGTCAGCGACCATCAGACCTTCCTGCATGGTGACACGCACACCCTGTCGGGCTTTTAGCTTGGCTTTCTCACCCGAGCTACGGTCGTTCCAGTCGTCTTTCCACTCGCAGACCACACAAGGGCCATAGGTTTCCGTCAGCCCGTAAACATGGGTGACGATAAAGCCCATTTCTTCCATTTTCTGAATCACCGCCGCCGGTGGCGGCGCTCCGGCAGTCATCACTTTCACACTGTGCTCGATGCCCGCTTTTTGCGCTTCCGGCGCAGCGGCGATCATGCTTAATACAATCGGTGCACCACAGAAATGATCGACTTTTTCAGACTTAATCAGCGCCAGAATTTTCTCAGCCCGCACATGGCGCAGACAAACATTGACTCCGGCGATGGCCGCGACTGTCCACGGGAAACACCAGCCATTGCAGTGAAACATCGGTAATGTCCACAGATAAACCGCATGCCCCGGCATACCCCATGACGTGACATTGCTGATTGCATTGAGATAAGCGCCGCGATGATGGTAAACCACACCCTTTGGATTTCCGGTGGTGCCCGAGGTGTAATTCAGGCTGATGGCATTCCACTCATCAGTAGGTTTTTGCCAGTCGAAATTTACATCACCTTTAGCAATAAATTGCTCATAAGTCATTTCGCCTAACAACTCGCCATCCTGAAAAGACGGGTCATCAATATCAATCACTAACGGTTTATTTTCTACCAGAGTCAGCGCTTCCCTGACCACCGGCGACATTTCCCGTTCAGTGATCAGCACCTTGGCTTCGCCGTGCTCCAGAATAAATGCGACGGCAGCTGCATCCAGGCGGGTATTAATCGAGTTCAGCACAGCACCGGCCATCGGTATGCCAAAATGTGCCTCGAAATGCTCCGGCAGATTCGGGCACATAATTGCTACCGTATCGCCTTCACCGATCCCCTGTTGCGTTAGCGCACAGGCTAACTGACAGCAGCGTTCATAGGTCTCAGCCCAGGTACGGGACACACCTGCATCACTGTGGACAACGGCTATCTTGTCGGGGTGTACCGTGGCAGCACGTTCGATAAA
>CACVAV010000132.1 GCA_902727945.1 uncultured Thiotrichaceae bacterium
GGCAAGCTCGCTGAGTGTTGTCGTGTTTCTTTGGTCGGTATTCATAGGTTGCATAAGTAATATTAGCAAGCGGTGTGTGGATATTCATTTGCAATTACACGACAGAGCCTGGGAGGCTGTCCGACAATAACGCCCGTCTATTATCGGACAGCCTCCTGGTCAGGTTCTGCCGCTCCGTTGTATTATATCGCGGTTATACGTCTGATTTCTGCTTAAGTATTCAACTCGCAAAAGGACGTATTGCCCTGTGTCCGCCATTTGCCTGTCCACACAGAATCTTCCCGTAGTGCTGCTGCTTTACAGCGTAAATTAGCCTCGCCTTGATTGCGGATAAAACCTACATCAATTTCACGTACTCCAAAACTCAGTGAACAAACGGCCATCTGGCCCGGAATGGTGACACGCCATTGGCCCGTCCATGTCGCACTGTGTTTACCGGCAGTCGCCTGACAACGTTGTGCTGCCTGCTGTTGATTCGCGATAAAGCCACCGGCGTTATATTCGCCCTTTCTGACATCAATCTCACAAACCGCCATATTGCCGGAGGCGATTGACCACCATTTTCCTGTCCAACTGGCATTCTGTTGTTGCGCCAGACGCGGGCATTTTATTTTTGCTTCTTGCGCATTAGCGATGGGGCCTGCTTCCAGTGGTTTGACTATCGCCAGAGCCGGTGTTGTTGTTAGTGATAGCAGCAGTGCGCCAGCTATCGCTGTTTTTTTGAGATTTGAGTGTAATTTGAGCATTAGCTGTAGCTTCCCTGGTAAAGATTAATTTTATTTGGTTCAAAGTGTAGTGCATTTAACGAATTTTCTGAATTTTTTATTAAGTGGTTACAAGTTGTCCAACCGACGTTTCCCGGTTCAATAGACAACAGAATACCTTGAAAATTCTGTCAGTTGCATATCATTAGCTTACCGCAAACAAAACCCGGGTGATACCGGCCGGGGTGACGACGATAAACGTACGGGGTGTGTCCGTTCTGTGCTGTGGTCGTCAGGTTGTGGATTAAGCCTTAATCCATCAGGTTCTCTTGCTAACATATTTCTGTTTAGGCTATGTTGAAGAAACGACAATATCTTTAATAATTGATGGAGATTCAGTGATGAGTAAAGTGCACATCGAATGGGGTAATCTGGGTAGAAGTGAAGCAATCGAGCAGGAAATTCTGGAGAGATCGAAGAAAGTATTCACTGTGGCGCCCGACGCTACCAAGTTAGTTGTGCATTTACAGGTCACCAATCCGGTACAGAGTGCGGGTGTCACGCAGCAGAAAGTCAGCATGGAATTGCGCCTGCCAAATAATCAGGACGTGCGTGCTGAAAATGAGGGTAACGACCTCTATAAGTGTATCCGGGACAGTAAGAAAGCTTTGCTGACACA
>CACVAV010000133.1 GCA_902727945.1 uncultured Thiotrichaceae bacterium
CTTCGCTGACGATACCGCTGTAGAGTTGGCGGATACGATCGCGGCGTTGTTCGGCTTCCTGCCCTTCAAAGGTTTCCAGTGCTAACCGGCGCTCGAATATATCTTCCACGCTTAGCTCGTTTAAGGTTTCCTGTTCGACTTGTTCTATACCTGCCCGGCGGTCTGCGCGGGCGCGGCGTAATTGCAGGATGTCAACGGGTAAGCCTTCGCACAGGGATTGGATGCGTTGTTGCAGGTCGGTGAGGTAATCGTTGGTTTCTACTTCTATGCTAAGCCAGGTAATGGCGGGTTTGTTGCTGTCGTTTGTGGATATGTCGGGGTTATCCACATTGCCGGCGGTTTTGCCGCTGTCATTTGTGGATACTTTGGAGTTATCCACACTATTTTGTGGATAACTGATATTGAGTTGTTCCTCTATGGCACTTAGGTTGCCTTTTAATACCTGCATCGCCTGAAACCTGGGGATAAGTAGCGGTGTTACCTGTTTTAATGCTCCATCGGCAAAGTCTGCTAAAAACACGCTTTTCTGTGTTTTCAGTTCATCGAAGCTGAGTGGAATGGGCGAGCCGCTATAACGGATGTGTTTGGATTTGGCGACGATTTGTGGGCGGTGGATGTGGCCCAGTGCGATGTAATCCACGGGTGGGAAGGCTTGTGCGGGGAAGGCTTCCAGTGAGCCGACATAAATATCACGCACAGACTCGCTTAGTTTCACGCCTAAGGCGGTGAGGTGGCCGGTGGCGATAATGGGTATGGGCTGATCGTGGCGTTTTTGTTCTTCGATAGCCAGTTGATGGAGCTGGTGGTAATGCGCTTGTATCGCATCGCCGAGTGCCTGTTGTTTGGCCCGGATGCTCTCGCCTGCCTGACTGCTTAATACATCGCGGGGGCGGATGAAGGGAATCGCACAGACAATGGCTCCGGGTTCTCCTTCGCGGTTTTTCAATGTGACAATTTGTGTGGCTGGGTCTTCGCTGACTCCGGCGATGACTTGTGTGTCCAGGTAGGCTAACAGGCCTTTGGTTTCGTTGAGGGTAGAGACGGAATCGTGGTTACCACCGAGGATGAGTAGTTGGCAGTTTAAGCGGCTCATTTCAACGATGAAGGAGTGGTAGAGTTCGCGGGCGTAGCTGGGGGGCGTACCGGTGTCGAATACATCGCCTGCGATGAGTACGGCATCGACGTTGTGTTCCCCGACTTGTTGTAATAGCCAGCCGATGAACGCCTGATGTTCTGATTTGCGGCTTTTACTGAAGAAATTCTGCCCTAAATGCCAATCTGAAGTATGCAGTATGCGCATGGCTTCAACACTCCTGAGGTTTGGGTGATGCTGTGTGGTGACTAATTGATATTTTTCTGCTCACTCGG
>CACVAV010000134.1 GCA_902727945.1 uncultured Thiotrichaceae bacterium
GTTTTAACCGGGCCTTGGACAGTGTTCAGGTCAGCAGAAAAGACCACCTTGTCGAATTCAGGTACCATTTGGCCCGGGCCGAAACTACCCAGATCACCGCCATTCTGGCCGGAAGGGCAGCTTGAATGCTGTTTTGCTACAGCACCAAAATCAGCACCGTTTTCAATTTCAGTTTTCAGAGTTTGACATTGCTCTTCAGTAGCGACCAGTAAGTGTCTTGCGCTTGCTTGTGACATGGTAATTTGTTTCCGTAATCAATAAAAAAGCAGCATTTCCCCATAATATGCAGGAAAATGCAAATTCAAACGTATCCAAAAGGTTAGTAATGGCAAATAGCGACAATAAAGGAGTAGCCAGATTGCTCAAGGCAGCACAATTCTCCTGGCAGGGTTTCCGGGCTGCTTACAAACACGAAGAAGCCTTTAAGCAGGAAGTTTTGATCTTACTGATAGCTGTCCCGCTTGCACTGTGGCTAGGTGATGATGGTGTGGAAAAAGCCCTGATGATTGGCAGTCTTCTACTGCTATTGATAGTAGAACTGCTGAACTCTGCAATTGAATCCGCCATTGACCGTATCGGAACAGAACGTCATGAACTCTCCGGAAGGGCAAAGGACATGGGTTCTGCTGCTGTTTTATTGGCAACCATCAATGCAATATTAGTCTGGTTTTTGATGCTCAGTTGATATACATCAATGTGTGTCAACTATTTCTCTGAAATTGCGGTGGAAAGCCTCTCCGAAGGGTATATCACTGTTTTCTTAAATTGGTATTTGATGTATCCTCACCGAGAATTTTGAACTTTTTATTTTAGTATTGAGGATAAATCATGGCACATGGTGCAGTAGCCTCTTCTGAGCAATATAACTATGAAATTGTAAAGAAATTTACAATTGCTGCGATTATCTGGGGGCTGGCGGGCATGACCGCTGGTGTATATATCGCTTCAGAACTGGCCTGGCCGTTTTTGAACTTTGATATTGCCCAGATTACGTTTGGTCGCTTAAGACCTGTCCATACCAGCGGGGTCATCTTCGGCTTTGGTGGGAATGCATTGTTTGCAACTTCTTACTACATCGTACAACGTACCTGTCAGGTTCGTTTGTGGGGTGGAAAATTATTACCTGAATTTACGTTCTGGGGCTGGAATCTATCCTTGATCGTCGCTGGTATCGGTTACATGTACGGTATCACTCAGGCGCGTGAATATGCAGAGCCGGAATGGTACGTTGATATTGCGATTACTGTGGTTTGGGTGGCTTACTTCTTAGTCTTCACTATGACCCTGGTTCGCCGGACTCAACCGCATATTTATGTGGCCAACTGGTTCTTTATGTCGTTTATTCTGGCGACTGCTTTACTACATAT
>CACVAV010000135.1 GCA_902727945.1 uncultured Thiotrichaceae bacterium
CGCAAATCACTGGCAGCATCATCAATCAATACATCCGGCAGCAACACCGCTACCGGCGCATCACCCACCACAGGGTGAGCACACATGATGGCATGACCCAGGCCTTTCGCCTCACCCTGACGCACGTGCATAATAGTGACATCTTTCGGGCAAATAGAGCGCACTTCATCCAGTAGCTGACGCTTAACACGTTTTTCCAGCATAGTTTCCAGCTCAAAACTGGTATCGAAATGATTTTCAATAGAGTTTTTACTATTGTGAGTGACCAGCACAATTTCTTTGATGCCAGCCTCAATACACTCAGTCACAATGTATTGGATCAACGGCTTATCGACAACGGGCAGCATTTCCTTGGGGATAGCCTTAGTCGCAGGCAACATACGTGTACCTAGTCCAGCCACAGGAATTACCGCTTTACGGATTTTATGTTTGCTTTGTTCAAGCATTATTTTTTCCTTTTCATAAAATGATTGCCTACGGCAAAATTAGTATTATAGACGCTATTGACCACTATCCGGCGGAAGCACATGATATCAATCAAGACATAGCTCCCTATTTAGCTAAATTATGAAGCAACAAAGCGCCTAGAGCAAAAAGACAGCGATGAACAGACAGTAACAGGTAAATTAACATGCCTGACCATAGGCAGAGACACTTTTTGAAGATAAGCGACAAAGTGATCCTATATCCGCCTTACACAGCTCCGCCAACTGTGCAGGTTCCAGCTCAATTTCCAGACCACGCTTTCCGCCACTGACAAAAATGCTATCAAACTGCAGCGCAGAATCATCCAGCACCGTCGGCAAAAGCCGTTTCTGTCCTAATGGACTAATCCCGCCCACCAAATAACCGGTAATACGTTCAGCCTGATCAGGATCAGCCATTTCTGTTTTTTTAGCACCCAGCGTTTTTGCCACGGCTTTCAAATCGAGTTTTTCTGCGGCAGGAATAATAGCAACCCCCAGGTGCCGGGCATTACCGTCTAACATCACCAGTAAGGTCTTAAACACACGGGCAGGCTCCAGCTGCAAAGCATCAATGGCTTCTAAACCATAGGCACCTGATTGTGGCGAGTGTTTGTACTCATGCACCTGAAAAGTTGCGGAGGATTTTTTTAGTAAGTTGATGGCAGGCGTCATTTTATCAATACTCCGTGTAGAAGAACTGATACCAGTATGCCTATAATAACATTCCGGTGACAAATAAAAAAAGCCCGATAGCTATAGGAATAACTATCAGGCTTATAAGATCGACGTTGGGGTCGACTGTGTAGAGAGAGATTGCATGGTACACAGGAAAGTGTAAACACAGTGTTACACAACGTAAAATTACTCTGGAAGTCATAGACTTCCATGCTTGGGGTGA
>CACVAV010000136.1 GCA_902727945.1 uncultured Thiotrichaceae bacterium
CTGAATATTATTAATTGCAGCACTAATCATTATTTAACTATTGATTGACCATAGCATAGCGCATAAAAAAATTGAATATGCTTGTTTATTTATTGTTCATTTTTTATGATTCATATTTTTATGTAGCCATAAATAAAAATAATTTTATACTACTTAGAGATTGTTTTTGATTAATTAAAAGGCAAAAAGAGAGTAGAAGGGCTGATGAACGCAGTGAAAATTTTGGCGTTCCATCGCTTGCTCTCATCTGAAGTGCGCAAAAAATGCCACTGAATGATGTACCGGAACTCGAGCGCCGGTATTCTCAACAAGAATCCTGGCGCTCGATGGCCCGTTATCAGCATATAATTTATCATAAAGCCAACTTATTCTGAATGCTGTCGTTTTAGCATAGTATGGACTTGATTCATCATTTGCCGGTGATGATCATAAGGCTTATAACTGTTGTAGTGCTGAGGCGATAGCCGTTAATACTTCTGCTTTTTTATTGAGCGCTGCGGCCATTTCCACAGCTTCAGGCTCGGCTTTTGCGCGGCTTTTCAGGAACATTGCCAAATAACTCAGCTGTTTAGTGACAGAGTTGAATTCCTTGCTGGAATAGCGAATGTCTTTTACCGAGTCATGATAATACTCAACCAGAAATTCCTTGATGGATTGATTGCCTGCCAGATCCTGCACATAGCTTTCATTCAACAAGTAAATTGCCACCATTGCATCTGCCGCCATTGCACCGTCAAAAAAGTTCAGGGACGTGACAAAGCTCTGGCGCGCCGCTGCCTGCGCTTTTTCAGCCAGTATAATCTGGCTTTCATGAGTGACTTGCAGAATGCCTTCGAGCTGCAGGCGGTTAATGGTGGTATACGGGTTAAAGTTCAGGTCAAAGGAAACACCTTCGCCCTTTTGATAGAAGTGAATGGCAGACTGTAATTCCTTTTTCCACACTTTGTTCTGGCGTAGCAGAATAACGGCTTTGCGCTTGTGGGCGCTGCCTAATAAAGCAAAGCGTTCCACATTGGTTTGACATTGCTCCGCCGTATTTACCGTACTCAATAGGTGCATTTCATGGGTAATGTCTAATAAACCTTTCAGACGCTTAATCGCATTGTCAGATAGCATTTCTGCTTCTTTCAGCAGGCGTTTCTGTTCCTTAATAAGTTTGGTTTTTACAGAGGGTTCAATGCCATTTTTATTTGCCGCAATCCGCTGGTCTTCCGCTTTTTCTGACAAGGTTTCTGCCTGTCGGGATTCCAGGTTTCCGAGTAATTCCAGTGCACGAATCGGAACCAGGCAGTCTTTGTCCTCCTCAATAATGGCTTGCTGATAAGCTTTGGCTGCCTGCTCAAAGCCTTCCGGCAGCATAGAGCCGTAAAGATCAGCCAGCATGTATTGAATACCTGGTTTTTTGACCCAGTCGAGTGGTACCCGGTTCAGAATGCGCTGAATTTTTTCGGCGAACTGTGGGTAGCCGTAGACATGTCCTGCGCTGGAGTGGCTACTCTGCTTTAAGTCTATCCCCAGACCTTTTAGTTTATCTTCCAGTTCACGCGGGGCTACCGGCTGCCAGTTATCCTCATCGTCGTCATCTTCTTTATCAGTGTGCAACACATAATTCGGATCACCGTAAGCCTGATACGCGCCCCATGTATTCAAACCAGGGTGCATGTCGTAGGTTTTTTTGCGGGCTTTCCAGACAGCTTTACCAAAGGTGTCGCCTTCGGTGAATGATTCAAAGAAGGTGCCGGAGAAGGTCAGGGCGGCATCATCGTTCACTGCCCAGCCTGCTGCAATTACACAACGCACACCCATTTCAATCAGTTCACGTGACAGGCTATAGGCCAGCCGGTTGTAAGCACGTGGCTGGTTATCTGTTTTCGCCAGATGACAGCAGTTCAGAAAGACCAGATCCGGCACCACTTCCATCTGACCGATTTCTGCTGCGGTGAGCATAATGCCGTCAGACAGTACGACACCAGTGCGTTCTTTGCCATCACGGCGGGCTTTGATGCGGCTTTCACCATGTGCTGCGATCATCAGGATGCGGTAGGGTTTTTTGAATAAAATATTCAGTACATCTAACGCAGTATCAGCTGGTTTTTGATCAGGATGTGCTGGCGACAAGTGTTCGACCTTGTACTGGCATCTGCGCAATGATTCTGTGACCATCTGCGCTTCTTTGGTTGCACCACTGAGCGATGGTAAGTCGTGATCATCGTCTTCATCCGGATCACGCCCAAGGTCAAAGTGATGGTAGAAATCAGCGGTGGAAGGGTTGCCGATAACACAGGCATCTTTGCTTAAACTACTGGTGACCACACGGCGGTAACGGGTGGATACCAGCTGCCTCACCATTGCCATACGCATCGCTAAGGGTTCTTCGTCAGCCTGTAACATTTCCCAAGGCAGGTTGGCGGTATAAGCATCCAGTACCAGGAGTAGTTGTTCGGTTTGGCGGGCTGTGGACTTGAAATCGACCGGCACCATTAACTGGAACAATGTGCGGCAAATATCACTGTCGTAGCGGCTATCCTGAATCGATTTTTTAATCAGTGCTTCAATCAATCCGGGTTGGCGTTGTTGTACCAGGGCTTCGGCGCGTGCGCGTTCAGACAGGTAAACATATTTTAGTCGTTCAGCCGCTGTTTCTGTTGTCGGGTAGTTAGGTTTGCTGTCATCGTTGCCGGATTGCCCCAGTTGCTGTTTGACTGCATTCACCACCTTTTGCGGAATAGCAGGTGATACCCAGTGGTCATAACACTCATCAGGGCAATGATTAGCTGTGCGTTCCGCATCAGTCACCATCAGGCGCGCCCAATAACCGGTGGCTGAATTCAGATCACTTAAACGTTCCCGTGTACCACCGCCTTGTTTAAATTGTAATTCCTGTGTCGGCACAAGTCGGGCGTTGAGGCGACTTAAGTCTTTTTCCATGCGGCGTGGTAATTCACGCACGGCGTACGCCGCACTGATGGCCGTGTCCATGTAACACTCGATAAATTCCAGCTTTCTGATGGCACGTTTCGGCTGGGTTTTGCCCCGGTTATGGGAGTATTGTTGGTTCGCTTTGCACACGCCCAGCACAATGGCTTCGATAGATGCGCCAATCGTGATGTGCTTGGTCGAATTGCAACAGATCAACAGGCTGTTGATAGCGAGTTCTTCATCAGCACTGTCCGTGCCGTCTGCATTTCCGGCACACTCGGTGGAATGCAGTAAATATTCCAGCGTAGCATCGTAGGTGGCATCTTCCAGTTTTTGTGTGGTGATTTCATCCCACTCACCTAAGCCAAGAATAATCGCACCGTGGGCACTGCCGCGCTTGCGCTGCTCCTGATTGCGCGGATTCATGACGATGGTATTAGTGCCTATCTCTCCGGCATAAATACCGAGCCGTTCCCGTTGGCTCAGAGCACCATTGAGCAGGTGTTGATCAATGGCATATTCCGCACCGGCAATCGAATCCCCCAGATAATGGCCACACATTACCGGCCATTGGGCAAAGCGCAGATCCATTGCACGCACACTGACATCCAGTACTAAGGTGGATTCTGTACTGACATCTCTGACCGGTCGGCCACCGAAGAAGGACAGCACCAGATCCTCAGCACCGGGTTGCAGCACCGGCCCTGCATCATAACGATAGGTTGTAGTGGCTGCGCTACGGGTGCGCGGCCGCTTTTGTGAGAGTTGCCGGGTTTTACCGTGGCGTACCAGGTCGACAATGGCAGAGAAATATTCCTGAGTACCGGTCAGACTGGAATGTGGCACCGGCATGTACCAATACTGGTCTTTTTGTAAACCAGCCAGTTGACCTGATTTCCAGCTAACGGAACCATCGCCCTGAACGGTGCCGTGCAGGTGCAGGCATTTTCCGGCGGTTTCTTTTGTGTGGGTCAGGCCACAGGGGGTGTGTGCTGCTAAACCATAAACATAAGCGATTTTTTCAGAGTGTGGAAAGCCACCTTCTTTGTTGTGCCGGTTTAGTTTTGCCCAGAATTTGGAGGTTTCAATTAGCTTGTCATTATCTGGACGTGCACCTAAGCCGGATTTAACACCAAACCAGTTGTCATGGTTCTCTTCACAGATAAGTTTCCAGGCATTTGTTTGGTGATACTTTAATGCTTTATGGCCTTTTCTTTCAGCGGCTTCCACACCGGAGTCAGTGAATTCATCATGCGGCAATAGCTGTAGAATGCCATCATAGTCAGCCACTACATCAATGATTTCCTGCAGGTCATGCTGGAAGTCCAGCATAGCCAGTTGCCGGATAGCGCTGCTTTTACCCAACAGCGTTTCGACCATCTGGTGTGAGCCATTATTCGGTGTGCCGAGCATGACAAAATGCCCACCACTGTCAACTATTTTATCCCATAGATCTGCACGTTCTGTCATCATGGCACGAACCACCAGCCCGCCCATACTGTGCGCTAATATACTCACTTGCCGTTGTGGTTGGCCACGAATTTCATCTAATTTTTGTTTTATTGCTACGGCTAATAATTTAGCGCTGTCCATAATGGGTTTACGCCAGTCATAAGCGAAGGTGACGACTTCATGATCATTTTGTAAGTAGCTTTCCAGTTCACCGTAGTAGCGATGGAAGATGCCTTCCGGCAGTACATTTTTTTTATTAATACTGAGCTGTTCAATACCGCCTGCAGCCAGGTGGAAAGGATCGAACCAGATGCGGTCACCCTCTGATCTGCCCTGGTTTTCTTTGCGGATTTCCAGGTGTGAACCCATCACACCGGGCAGATAAAATACGATCGGTGCGTTGGAATTGACTTGCCCGCTGCGGGCAGCATCTGATGATGAGGCAGGGGCCGCCCTATCCAGTTTAATGTCACAGTCGGTAGGTATGGGGTTAAAAATAGGTAAATGTTGCGGATCAGGGTCTGTGATCCATTTGTAGATCGCCCGGCGGGTATCAAAGCGTTCAAAATAATGAATATGACTGACTTCGTGGCCGCTGGCATAGTACTCGCGGGTACTATTGCGTCTGGCCAGACCGGCGCGCATGGATTGCGTATCGACGACAAAATCATTGTCAAAATGATCGAAGATAATCCAGTCGGTCAGCATAATCGCAATACGCTTCAGGAAACCACCGCTATCGCCGTCGGCGTCACCGGAGATGACGGCCATGTCGATATTTTCGCGACGGTGAGCCTGAGCTAACAACACCGTTAACGGTGAGTTGGGTAGCATGGCTTCGATGCCGGGAATCAGTTGCGGGTCAATGCGTTTTTCAGCAATTTCCAGCACGATGCGGCGGAATGCAGACAGCACGGTGCTGCCGACTGTGCCGACAGCCGGAATTAAATTGATTGAGAAATTAAACAAGCTGAGCAGGCTGGATAAAAACAGATCAAAATTATCTGAAAGCAGGGTGGTGCCACTGGCTGGCGCTGCCACGCGGATGTAACGATCAATTTTGAACTGTTTTTCTTTGAGGATCAGGTGCAGTTGACGTAATTGTTGTTTTTCTTCAGTGACCACCGCTTCCCGCAGTTTCTTGTTTTCAGGGCGTTCTTTGTCTTTAAACTCGCCTTCTTTTTCCAGAATGGGCTTGCGCTGGTAGCGTGATATTAAATCTTCATCGACATCTGCCAGGCATAATAAGTCGCCGATCAATCCGCCTTGAGAATGGGTGATCAGAGAGAGTCGGGTGCCTTTGGGCAGTGATTTTGCCAGGGTTAGTGCATTTTCAAGCGGGCTGCTGGAAAATGACCGGTATTCATAGCCATATACACGTCCGGCAAAGCTTTGCGTGAGGTTATCCCAGTTACCTTCATCATCGCCTGTATGCAAGTCGCCGAACGAAGTTGTTGTGCTGGAGGCTGTGCCGTGAATGAATAGCAGGATAGGGTCGTCATTGTTGGCGGCTTGTTGTAATGATTTGTTCTCTACGTCGACGTGGTCGCTGGGTTGAATGTGTTTGTCGTGCCAGTGATATAAGCCGGGTTCGCCTGTCAGTCTTGATTCAATCGTCCACATTAAGGCCTTGGCACCGGCCCATGACGCTCCGGCATAAATCATGCCTTCATAGGTTTCGCCCAGTTTGTCTTTTAATAACTCCAGCGCTTTATCTTTGGCGCTTTCGACAATACCGTCCGAACTTAGAGTTAAAACTGATAACTGTGACCAGATCCAGCTGCCAAGCCCCCGGGCAGCGGCTTCCTGATCGGATAAGGCGCGCAGATTGACCTGGCCGTTTTTATTGAGGGCATGATCAGGGTAGAGTCTTTCCAGATCTTGTTTGAGCTTATCAGCGCGGACAATTAATGTGGTGCCGTCGGTTGCCTCCAGTACCAGAATCTGGTTCTGCTCAACAGGTTTGCCTTTCAGTGCGCTGCCCCCGTCTCTGCCTGCTCCGGACAAATCATAAACTGATTCGACAGCAACAGAGCGTTCACTGATGAAAATATCATGAGAGGCATTAGCTGCCCGTGATGATTGACCACCTAATACGCGGGGCAGTGCATGGTGAGTCGGTTGATTTTCATCACTACCCCTGCTAACTCTGCTTTCGGGTAATAGAAACTCGATTGGCGGTTGCTTATTTTCTGGCATGAACAGTTCCTCGCATGAATCCTGAATAGGGAGTATAGACCGTAATGTGCGATTATATTCTAACGGTAAATGAGTAACTTTGGTTGGATTATCACCGTTCGTCGGTAAATAATTGCCATACTTAAAACAATACTCTGATTTCATCGGGGATAATATTGCATTTATCCCCACTAAACTCTCCTTGTTCCTCCTTTTATAAGAATATGTAAGTTGAGCTTCATTCAATGAAGTTCAACTTTAGGGCAATAGGGAAATTTTTGTGTATATTAATCCACCCAGTATGCAAAAGTCCGTTGAAAAAGCGGATTTAGCTGGCGTGTCGCGCAAGTCAGAAGTGGCTGAGCGCGATCATCGTCGTTATCAATACTTATTTAACTCATCGCCGTTGCACAGTGATAAATCACTATTCCGGAATGTAGTTTCGTTGGTTAATCAGTTTATTAGTCAGATAATGCGCCGTGAGGGGACGGCGGATTTTAGGTCTATGGATGACATGACTGACATGAGAGATGTTCATGAGGTGCGGAAGGTTCGCGGTATCGCGGATCGGATGCCCCGGTTGGTTGATCCTTCAAACCCAAAACCGCAGAATGATTCGGTTTTTCTCGGCGAGGCAAAGGATTATCCTGCGCCCGTGTTGGCTATTGAATATAACAACATGACCAAGCCGGTATTTTATGAAGGCAATCAGGTAGTGGCCAGACACCTCTACCTGGATTGTGATGAGAAGGAAATTTCTGGTCAGCTGGTGCTTAA
>CACVAV010000137.1 GCA_902727945.1 uncultured Thiotrichaceae bacterium
GGGTCGCCATTCACTGCATTGGTGATGACCATGTGCATTAAACCGTGATTCGATATGGGCGCATCCCAGGAGAAAGCTTTATCAATACGCTTTGGCTGGCCGTGCTCATCGATAACCAAATCTTCCGGACAGGTCGGGAAGCCTAGCGGCGGCCCTTTCAACGGCGTATTCGGTGCACACTCTTTAGCAGGCTTTAAGGAGGGCGGAATATGCTTAGGATAAGGCGGCTTAGCCAAATGCCCGCCCGGACAATCAATCGTACCTAACATAATCTGTAAAAAGTGAATCGCACGGCAGGTTTGGAAACCATTGGAGTGTGCGGAAATACCCCGCATAGCGTGCATAGAAACCGGACGGCCTATAAATTTATAATGTTTACGACCCGCCCAGTCAGTCCAGCCTTCCGGCACATCAATTTCGATGGTTTCCTTAAACGCTACGTGCGCCATTTCCAGCGCCATACGCTCAATTTGCTCAGCCGGTACGCCACAAATTTTCTCAGCATTCTCTGGTGAATATTGCTCATCAAGATACTGCTCAGCCAGCAACACCATCACCGAACGTACCGGCTTGCCGTTAACTTCGCCTTCATGGAATAAAGCTGGCGTGACTTCAGCCTGAGTACCGTCAACAGCGGTCTCTTTTTCCATATCCCAAACTAACGGCTTGTCATCGCTATCGCGCGCAATCAGGCCATGCCCGACTTCACCCGGTGTATTGACAATTAACTGCGGTGCATTGGTATACCGAATCAGGAATTCCCAGTCGAACTGATCATGCTTTAATAAGACATGCATCATCGACAAGGCCAGCATCGCATCCGTGCCCGGCTTAATACCGACCCACTCATCCGCAATCGCCTGATAACCCGTGCGCGCCGGATTGATAGAAACAAACTTACCGCCATTGCGCTTAAGCTTTTCTAAGCCAATTTTAATCGGATTAGATGCGTGATCATCAGCAACACCCCACATCATGAAATATTTAGTGCGCTCCCAGTCCGGATCACCAAACTCCCAGAACGCATGGCCCATGGTGTACAAACCGCCTGCTGCCATGTTCACAGAACAAAAACCACCGTGCGCCGCCCAGTTCAGCGTGCCGAACTGACTGGCCCAGAAACCGGTGAGTGCCTGCATCTGATCACGGCCTGTAAAATAGGCCAGCTTCAGGGGATCAGTTTCACGGATTTTACGTAGACGGGCTTCCAGAATATCCAGCGCCTCGGCCATAGAAATCGCTTCAAACTCACCGGCACCACGCTCAGTACCCGGCTTACGCAGCAGCGGCGTCTGTAGCTTAGCAGGCGAATTCTGCTTCATGATCCCCGCATTACCCTTGGCACAAAGCACACCTTTAT